>NZ_JBILJQ010000141.1:0-5460 GCF_044377145.1 Aquimonas sp. | reverse complement strand
GCTCACGCTGGCCACAGAGAACCACATGAAAGAACTCGAACAGCGGCCGGAGGTCGTGCGGGCCTACTTTCAGGACCCAAAGGTCAAGTACGCGGCTTGATGGATAAATGCCGCCGGGTCAATAGGCGTGGCGGCCGCACGGCGCTCAAGCAGACGCGATGCCTTGCAGGCACTTCTCGAAAAGCACTGCGGCTGCCCGCAAGCGCGGGACAGCTGCTGCACCATTGCACCCTGTGATCGACCCGATCAAAGGAGGGCGCCGATGCGATCGAAGCGCGGTTTCATATGCAGGACCGTTGATCCGCTCCCACTGTTTGGCGTCGCGGGTGGCGCCCTTCCGCGGGTGCCGACGCTGCGAGCACGGGTGGCGTTGCTGCTGTGCTTGGCCTCGATCACTGGCGCACACGCGAAGTGCCCGATCCCTCTGTTCGAAATCCAGGGTGAGGCGCGAGCGGGCGAGCGGGTCGCCTTCTTTGTGGGTGATGAGCCTTCAAGCGGCGGCTTCGATTCCCAGCACCAGCAGGTGCTTGCGGCGGACGGGCCGTTTCGCCTGCGCGTGCAGCACTCGGCGACAAAGTCCTGGGTTTGGGGACGCTGCCGCTTTCCGGATCACGGCGTGTTGGTCATCGCCAGCGATACGAAGCCTTGGCGACGCATTCGAGTCGAGCTGCCTCGAGCAATGTCGAACCTCCACGGCGCCGTGGTGCGCGTGCCCTAGGCCTGTGGAACAGTCGGCGCATTGCCGCACCATCCTCGCCGGAGGTTGGATCGGTCGACGGAGTTCGCACAGCTCTGCGCCTGCCGCCGATGGCATCATCAGCGGTGTCCGCGCGCGTCACCGAGACCCGCAAGCGGCGGTCCGGCCGTGACCTTGATCAGGAACTCCAGCATGTGGATCACACGCCCCCTGGCGGGGCCGATGCCGCGCTGGTCGACCGCTTGGCGCGAGCTGCGGCGGCGCATTTTTCAGCGTGCGCGAAGGCGAGCTCGCCCGGCCCGAAACTCACGTGGTGACGGCTTCGGCGCGAGCGAATTCTTTGGCATCAACGCAGCGCCGCGTCATCCTGCGCTGCGCGGATGGCTCCACAAATATCGGCCTGCAAGCGCGGCATCATCGATCGCATCCACGCTGTAGCCGAGCTGCTGCGCAATCGCGAGCGCGTGCGGATGATCGAGGATCGTCCGCCACGCTTCGGCCGTCGCAAGGTAGGAGTGATGAATGTCGATCACCTCGGCGCGCCGCTGCAGGATCGCCGCGTGCGGTGGCAGATGCAGGAACTCAAGCAGCCGCCCGAGACCCTCGCCATGGAACAGGTCTTCGTACCGCAACTGCAGCCAGGGCAGATCGACGCTCGGCTGCAGATCCAGACCAAAGGCATTGACCTCGGTCCAGTAGTACACGCACTTCTCGAACGGCGTCAGCGCATGCCAGCGCTCGCGGTAGTCGGGGAAGCGAACGCCGGCGTCGAACGGCGACAACAGGATCTTCTCGGGCAGATGCGGCAGCAGCGGCGGCTGGTAGGCCTGATGGGTCAGCCATGAGCAGCTGGTCGGCACCGGATGCCGCACCAGATGGATCACTCGCACGCGCCCGCGGAAGCGCTCGATCAAGCGCGGAATCGTGCTCCAGCTCGGATGTCCGCACTCGATGTAGGCCTGCGTTTGCAGCCGCGCTTCGATCGCATCCATGTGCCGCAGCACCTCCGCAGGCAGCTGTGCGGCAGCGCCGGCCGAGCTTGCGTGCTCCAGCGCCTTGCGCGGCTGGTATCGCGAATGCAGCGGCTCGTGCTCGACCGCCAGTTGATCCGCATAGGCCTCGGCCAGCGCCGTGGCTAGCCACTGGGTTCCGCAGCGTCCGGTTGAAAGTACGAAGGTGGCGTAGTGCATGTGGGTCCAGGTGGTAGCGCGCCGACGACTGAGTGCGGCGCGGGCGCGCCATCCACGCCTTGCAGGTGAACTGGGTCCGCTGTGTGTTCGAAGCTCGAACGCTCTGCGTCCCGATGCGTCTGGAATACTCCCGAACCTCGGAGCTGCACATCGAGTTCGTGCTTCGAGCATGGCTGGCTGTTCGAGGCTCCGGGGGCAGGGCTCGGCGCCTGAGACCCGCCTCGTCGCAACGTATCCTCAATCCAGCGTCTCGACCAGATGCGCCCGGTTCGCCTGCGGCGCATACGGCTCGGGCCAGTACTCGACAATCCGCACGATCTTTCCACCCGCGACGGTGAAGAACGAGATGGCGCGCGCGGACTGCACGCCATCAGTCACGCTGACTTCGGAAACCGCTTCGAGCTCAGCACCCACCAGGCGACGGATGGTGAATGTCCAGTGGCCGTGCGCCGGATATTCCTGGTTCATTTGACAAAACCGCGCTGCGCCACGGATGCGCTCGTTCGACTGCGGCCAATCGAGTACGAAGTCGTCGGACAGGACGGCGGCAACGGCCTGGAAATCGTTGGTCGCCATCAGGCGCCAGAACTCTCGTACAAGCGCAGCTGCGGAAGGGTTCTTCATGGCGACGTTTGAAACACCTTGGGTGGATTCCGCTCAGGGCGGGTGATGTTCGCTGGATGACCCATCGGTGGCCCAGAACAGACCGGCCCGTGCCCCTTGCAGCCAATGCCTGCAAGTCGGGAACGACAAGGCAGCGGGTCACGTGTCCAGCGATTGCTGATAGCGGACTGCTCCAGCCGCGCAGACCGTCTCTTTCGCCAACTCTGTGGGTCAGCCGCGCAGCGGCTGGCGATGTCGCTCACTCCTCGTCAGACCACTCGCGGAACACCACGCAGACGGTGGTCTTGTCGAGCATGGCGAACTCGCGTGCACCCCAGGGTCGCAGCTGCACGTTCGGCAGGTTGGGGTGCAGGCGCTCTGGCGCGCGTGCGGCGAGTTCGGCGTGGACGGCGTCGATATCGTCGGTCTCGATCGCCAGCTCGGGTCGATCCAGCGCGGCCAGCTCAGCGTTCTCCATCAGATAGGCCTTGGCGCCGTCTCGCTCCACCACGGCCAGGGTGCCGTCGCGCCAGACCTGCTCGAAGCCCAGCACATCGACGAAGAACTCCAGCCCTTCGTCAAGACGGCTGTAGAAGATTTTCGGAATCAGGTTCTTGAACATCGAATTGCCTCGAAGTCGGTTAACGGGTGAAAGTTTCTAGCACAGGTGGGCCGCAGCGATCGGCCGCGCGCGCCGCTGGGCTCAGCAATATCGCCGGTCAGAACGCCGACAGATCGCGGTGCTCACCCGAACCTCGCAACGGCTGCGCGCGGATGTCTGGTTTCGCCCCATCGCCGCGTAAACCCGGTACTGCCCTGGTGGATGGCCCCGATGACTGCACGACTGATCCTGCTCGCCCTGCTGTGTGCTGCGCCGATGGCGCAGGCCGACACCTATATCGTCACGTCCAGCGACGATAGCGGGCCTGGCAGCCTGCGCGACCAGATCGCCCTGGTCAATCTGACCCCCGGCAACGCGCATCGGATCGAATTCGCGCCGGCGCTGGCGCAGCACATCATCGAACTGCTGCAGCCGCTGCCCACCCTCAACAAGCAAAGCGTGGTGATCGACGCCAGCGCCGCGCCCGGCATTTCGGTGGAGCCGATCAATCCGACCGCGTCGTTCCGTCTGCTGATCGCATCGAGCCAGGTGCAGAGCCTGACGCTGCGCGGCTTCAGCCTGCGCAGCGGGCGTGCCGAGAACACCGGCCAAGGCGGTGGCTGCGTCGATGGCGGTGCGGTTACCAACACCGCGACCCTGCTGCTTGAGCAGATGACCATGGTCAGCTGCGGAGCGGTGCAGGCGGGCATCACCCGTGGCGGCGCGGTGTACTGGAACGGCTCGATCGTCACCGCGATCGACTCGGTCTTCTTCGGCAACTTCAGCCTGACGACCGGCACCGGCAGCTTCGCGGTGGCGACCGGCGGGGCCATCTACGGCGCAGCCCTGAATCTGCAGAACTCGCGTTTCGAACAGAACCAGGCCGGCGGCAATCGCGCGGTGGGCGGTGCTGTTTCGGCGTACTCCAGCGTGCTGATGAGCGATTCCGTGTTCGTCGAGAATCTCGCGCGCGGCGTCGTCGCGGGCGGCAGTTTCGGCGGCGCGCTGTCGGCGGATTGCTTCAGCAGCTGCACTATCCGAATCGATCGCAGCTTCTTCGGACGCAACGAGTCGCAGTCCGGTGGCGCCATGTTTCTGCGCACCAATGAAAACCAGGTGTCGGACGCCACCTTCAACAACCTCAGCTTCGAAGGCAACGTAGCCACGGGCGCTTTCAGCACGGATTCCGGGGCCGTGCAGATGCAGGCGATCCGCTTGTCGGCGCGACACCTGAGCTTCCAGGGCAATTCCGGCGTGGTGGCGCATTTGAGCGGCACGGACAACAGCGATCTGCGCGAGATCCACAACAGCGTGTTCGGTGCTCGCACGGGCAGCGGTATCAGCTGTTTCCTGGTTGCCTCTGCGCAGCCGGCGCAGGGCACGATCGTCACCGACAACAGCTGCGGCAACCTGATCCCGGGCGCCAGCGTGGTGCCTGGCCTGGTCAATGGCGAAGTGAACATCGCCGACACCATGCCGGTGATCCGCTATGCCAGCAGTTCGCCGGTGGTCGATGCGGGCGCAACTGCGTTGTGCCTCGCCGATGACGCGCGTGGCTCCAGCCGGCCGCAGGACGGCAACGGCGATGGCCAGGCGGTCTGCGATATCGGCGCTTACGAACTGCTGCCTGCGCGGATTTTTGCGGATGGCTTCGAGGATTGATTGAGGGCATGGTGCGGAGGCCGAAGGGCGGGCGGCCGCTCACGGCGCACGTCCGGTGGACGCGAAATCTCCAGCACCTCGAAGCGCTCGATGCCACGCGTCCACGACGAGCGCCGCGGCGCGCGCGAAGCAGCACTGCGCGCTGACCACGTCGCGCCACTCGCCGCCAGCTGCCATTGCTCAGGCGCACTGAGGGCTCGCGTTGGCGCCTCACCGCCGCGCGACTCAGGTGCCGACAGGCTGGCGCGTTCTCGCAGTCGGGCTAGCGCGATCGCCGCTCGCCTCAGACAGTCGACACGTCGAGCGTCATGAATACGCTGTTTGGGCCAGGCCGATACTTCCCAAACGGCCCCCAGCAGCTGAAGCCAAAACTCGCACAAACCAACGAGGCTGCCGCCTTGTAGAAGCCGGTGTGACCGTTGCCTGCGGGAGCGGCTGTGGACACCGCGCTGGCGGCACTTGCTTGGGCGTGGTGCACTCCAGAAACTTCCTGCGCGCTCCGATTGTTGCGTCGCACGATGCCCGGAATCCTCATGTGCCCCCTTGTACATTGTGGCTACTGCGCTACGTGCTCCTTGCATTCCCTACGCGCCTACACTCCACGAGACAGTGACGCAGCACGTTATCTCTCATTCTAGGGCGGCTTTGTTCGGAGACTCCCATGCCAAAGCCGTTGCGGGTTCGCCCGCCAGAAACATCTTCCGCCG
>NZ_JBILJQ010000140.1:0-5498 GCF_044377145.1 Aquimonas sp. | reverse complement strand
ATCGTGACCCTGCCCAGTGAACTCGGAAGCAACGAGATCGCAAGCATGAGCGAATCCGCCACTCAGGAGAACGAATGACAGCTATCTGGTGAACAGGCTGTCTCAAAGGGGTTGACGCGTTCCGCATTCGAACCGCTCGCTACAGATTCTAGTCGGGCGCGCAGGTCACGCCGAACACGACCCTGTATCAAATGAATCAGGCAGATGGCAGTCGTACTCAAGGTGGTTCGCCCATGCAATCCACAACACCGTCTCCAATTCAAAACGCCGCGGAGGCAGCGTCATCGTCGCCGCTGACGCGCCTGCAGACCGAAGTAAAGCGACGGCTGGAATACATCTCAGTGTCTGGCTCGGCTGAAGAGAAGCGATTGCTGGCAACGCTCCCGCGAATCAAGGACATCGAAAGCCTATGCGCTTGGCTGCGCGAAAGCGGCGGTGGTCTGAACCTCGTGGAAACGCTACGTGCCGAGGTGCACGTGCTTTGGCAAGCGCATCGTCCCGATGATCGCGCCATCGAGTTGGCGGCGTTTCTGTTCCTTGCTGGTGCGGAGGCACGAATACTCGAGAAGCTCGGCACGACCGCTGCCAGCCAGGCGACGCTGATTTTGGCAGCGAGCGATCAGACCGTCTTCGCTATCCTTGGTTTGTGCCTGCTGGATCGCGGCTTCTATCTCAAAATCGACCCAGGCCAGGCCCAAGCGAAACCGCAGAATCTCGTCACCGATTTTGAAGTTCACGAACCGGGGAAAGACGTTCCGCACGGCACACTTCGAAGAGAGCTTGCAGCCGTCGAGCAGCGCATGGCGGGGCGTAAGCTCGACGGCAGTATGCCGTCCGTTGAGACGTTGGAAGTGCGCTTGCGGATGCTTGGTAAGAGCCACGGGATTCGCCCGGCGGTCGCTGTTCTGCACGGCGATCCCAAGGGCATTTTGAGCGAACCAGGTGCACTGGAGTTGTTGAGCTATCTGGACGTCAGCGCATTTTTCTACGGCGCGGACAGGCCGAATGCGAGCTTCGACCATGCATTGCTGGCTGATGTCGAAGCAGACCTGCCACATCAGTTGCAGGACATACTTGAATCTGTTCGCGCTCGTGTGGTCGAGCCTGAAGCTGCGCATAGATCTGGAGTCCCCTTCGTGTTCTTCAGCTATTCGCATGCAGAAGACGACCAGAAATGGAATGCCAATCTGATTGCGCAGCTGAGGGTGCTTGTAGGGCAGGGCAGGATCCGGCTTTGGGTGGATGAGCGCGAGATCGCTGCGGGTCAACGTTGGAATGATGAAATTCAATCAGCCATCAATCAAGCCGACGTGGCCGTGCTGATGGTGTCCAGGCATTTTATGAACTCAATCTATATTCAACAGAATGAGCTTCCGCCGCTGCGCGCGCGGGCCAAGCGCGGGCTGCTGCGTTTTTTGCCAGTGCTACTCGGAGACTGCGCTTGGGACCTGGATGAAGAACTCAAATCTCTGCAGTTCGCCGCTGGCACGACGCCGCTCAATACGATCAGCAATGTCGGGAAGCTCGATGTCGTTACCGCCAAAATCGCCAAAAAGGTCCTGAGCCCATGAACGCCTTGCGGAGCCTCACCCCCAACGCCATCACCCCGCTCCCCGCCGACGGCCGCTACGAGTACAGCGCACATCGGTGGTCGCTGCCCGAGATCGACGCGTTGACCTTGGCGCTGGCAGCGCGCCGGCCATTGTTGGTCCGCGGCGAGCCGGGCATCGGCAAAACGCAGATTGCGCGCGCGGTGGCGGTGCACCTTGGTTGGAGGTTGCATAGCGAGACGATCCACCCGCGCTTCGACCCGGAACACCTGATCGCGCGCTTTGACGCCGTGCGTCGTTTGGCGGACGCGCAGGCTCAGAAGCTCGGCGAGGATTCCGACTACTGGAGCCCCGGGCCCTTGTGGCGCGCCTACGACTGGGCTGGCGCGGAGC
Organism: Aquimonas sp.; assembly: GCF_044377145.1. NCBI lineage: Bacteria > Pseudomonadati > Pseudomonadota > Gammaproteobacteria > Lysobacterales > Lysobacteraceae > Aquimonas > Aquimonas sp. Next base: position 3,555 of record NZ_JBILJQ010000140.1, on the reverse strand, counting down.
GCTTCAAATCCGTTTCAGCGCCAATCGCACAGCCCGTGGCTGAACCCGACGGCCATGTGATCCTGATCGACGAGATCGACAAGGCCGACAGCGATCTGCCGAACAGTTTGCTGGAGCTGCTGGGGCAACGCTCGCTGGCGTTTGCGCCGCTCAAGCTCCAACTCGGCGGGCCTGATGCGCGGTTGCCCCTGGTCATCATCACCACCAACGAGGAGCGCGAGCTGCCGGCAGCCTTCATCCGCCGCTGCGTGGTGTTGAACCTGGCGGCGCCGGAAGATTATCGAGGCTGGCTGATTGAGCGCGGTCGCACCCACTATCCGGGCGGCGATAGAGCGATGCACGAAACGGTGCTGGCGCTGGCAGCGGATGACTTGATCGACGATAGAAGCACGATGAAGCAAGCCGATCTGCCGCCTCCGGGCGCGGCGGAGTATCTGGATCTGTTGTCCGCGCTGCACGACTTGGCAGCGCGCGACACCGCAGCGCAGTTGAAGTTGATTGAAAAGCTGAGCCTTTACGCCTATTTCAAGCACAGCGTACGCCCCTCACCGCGGCGACAGTCGCGCGATCCGATTGCCTCGGACCCAAGCTGATGCGTACGCCAGCGTTGGGCCGGGCGGACCTGCTGCGGGCCTGGGCGCAGACCGATGCCAGCGCGTCTGATCGACTGGCGAGCGTGTGCGGTTACCAACTGAAATCGCACTCATTGACGCTGAAACTGGCGGCAGACGAAGACCAGACCCTCTTCGGGCAGACAAAGATCGGGCACGCTCAGACACCCGTGCCGCAAGACGCCAGAGCACCCTTGCGTGCGAGCCTGTTTCAGGCCTGGGTCGACGAGGTGGAGCGCGTCCCCGCATCAGATGCAAGTCAATTGGCGCCGGTCTCGCGTGCCCAGTTGCTGCCGCCTGAGGACGCTCGCGTACCGCCACCCCTGCCGCTGGTGCGCACGCCACGTTTGTGGCCGGCGCTGCGGCGCTCGCTCAGCAAGACCATCGCGGGCGATATCGATGTCGATGCGCTGGTTCAGCGCCTGTCGCGTGGGCAGCGCGTCGATCCGCTGCCGCTGAAGCGCGAGCGCATTCCGGCAACGCCGCTGGTGGTGATCTGGGACGACGCTGAGCGGCTGATGCCGTATGAGCACGACAGCGTGCAGATGCTTCAGCTGATCGAGCGATTGCGCGGCGGCGACCACAGCTTGTACACGCGGCACGAATCCATCGGCGAGTGGTCGCGCTGGGACAAGCGCCGGCCCAACGATGACGACGACGTGGCGCAAGCGCACCAGATGGCGCGCTCGAAGTACCGGCAAGTGCGGCTCGCCGCCCCGCCCAGGTTCGCCGGCGGCGTGGTGCTGCTGTTGTCGGATCTGGGCGCGCTGGCCAGCTCGCCGTGGTGCGAGCAGCAATGGCTGCGGCGCATTCAGGCCTGGCGCACACAGGGCGCGCAGGTCGTGGCCTGGCTGCCCACCGCACCGGGCCAGGTGTCGGCCGATCTGGCCCGCGTGGCGCAGGTGCATCACCTGAGTCTGACCGACATGCTGCGCGTGCAGCGCAAGGGCTGGTGCGACAGCGAGCAGCGCGCGCGCGCGCATGAACGCATGCGGCTGGCGCGCGAACGCCTGTTGGTGCTGGCTTCCTGTGCGGTGCATGTGGCGCCGGAGCTGCTGCGCGCGCTTCGGCTGCTCGATCCCGAGCTGCGGACGCAGCCGGCCGCTGAGGGGCTGGCCTGGAGTGCGGCAGCAGCCGGCACTTCGCTGCTGTCGCGACCGCTGTGCCCGGAGCACGCGCCAGACTATCGGCGCGCGTTTCGCGAGATTTCGCCCGACCTGCAGCGCAGCGCCATCGACACGCTGCAACAGCAGCACGCTGGGCGCGGTCGGACCACGCCGGCCATGGAATGGCTGTTGTGGCACAGCCACGCAGCACCCGCCGCCCATTCGGCCGAAACGGAGTTGCGCGTTCAGGAGGCGCGCGACTTGCTGTCTCGTCTGGCACAGGCCGGCGCCGGCGATGTGCCTGCAGAAGACATCCGCGCCTACGCCCTCGACATCGTTCACCGCCTGTCGCCCGACCAACAGTGGTGGAGTGCAGAAGGTGAGCTCGGTGGCGCCTTGCACCGGCTGACGCACAGCGATCAGATTCCTGCCGGGCTCGACGCGAACCACGTGTTTCGCAAACCACTTTCGAGTTGGGCAGCGCGTGTGTACTTGGCGCAGCGGGGTGCTGGCCTGTGGTTGATGCCCGAGCGTCACGCGCTACCGGCCGGGCAAAGGCTGTGCGCGCCGTTTGAGACCGATGAGCTGGTGATCGAACCGAAGGCTGCGGCGCGTTCCGGTCAAGCCAAGCGCGCCTCCACGCGACTGCACGCCCAAGCGGCCCCGGTCGAGCTGCTCCCGCGCGTGCAGCCCGTTTGCGTGCAGACACGGCGCCATCGGATTCAGCTGGCTGAAGTCCCCCGCCCCAGCTGGGCGCACGAGTTCGGGCGTGATGCCTCTGGCGTGTATGCCTTGTCGCCGCCCTTGGGCACGCGCCAGGAGCGATTCGATGCGTTGGGCCCGGACGAAGCCGGGAGGGCCGGTTCGTTCGTGGCGCAGAGCCGCTGGCAGAACGAAGCGCGCCGCGGCAAGGCGGCCGCAGGCGTCAAGCTCAGCCACGCCATCGGCGTCGACCAGGAGTTCGGCATCTACACGGATCTTCAACTGGGCAGGGCCCTGCAACGCTTTCGCTGGATCGCCCCCGGCGAGTTCTGGATGGGCAGCACGGACGCTGAGCGGGCGCGGATTACGGATGAGAGCTTCGCCAATTGGTCGAAGAATGAAGCCCCGCGCCACCGTGTGCAGCTCTCGCGCGGCTACTGGCTGGCGGATACGCCGTGTACGCAGGCCTTTTGGTCAGCCCTGCTGCAAAACAATCCCAGTGCGCTCAAGGACGATCCGCAACGCCCTGTGGAGAGCGTTAGTTGGGACGAGGTGCAAGGCGCGCTGCAGGCCCTGTCGGCGCTGCTGCCCGAAGCGTGTAGCGCGGATCTGCCCACCGAGGCTGAGTGGGAATACGCCTGCAGAGCCGGCACTACTACGGCCTTTTCGACCGGCGATGAGCTGCGCGCGACGCAGGCTCGATACTCGGGCGAAGATCTCTTTGGCCGTGGTGGCGGTGAACACGGCACCGCGCCGGTGGCATCCTTTCCGGCCAATCCTTGGGGACTGTTTGATATGCATGGCAATGTTATGGAATGGTGCCGCGATGGGCTGCGTACTTACTCGGATGCCGAGGTGCTGGACCCGGAGGGTCCCGTGGGTGCTGCGCGCGCGCTGCGCGGCGGTTCGTGGTTCTACGACGCCAGGGGCTGCCGCTCCGCCTACCGCTACGCGTTCGAGCCCGACAGCCGCGACGGCTACCTGGGTTTTCGTCTTGTCCTGAGGTCCAACCCTACGTGTCAACCTCCTACCCAACAGTTGTTCTCGGTTTTTATAGATAACAATTGTGGGGCGGTTTGAGGAGGTTTCAGTGAGCAAGGCAGGCATCGAAGTGGAGACAGATCCGCAGCTTGAAC
>NZ_JBILJQ010000085.1:0-20094 GCF_044377145.1 Aquimonas sp. | reverse complement strand
CATCGTGACCCTGCCCAGTGAACTCGGAAGCAACGAGATCGCAAGCATGAGCGAATCCGCCACTCAGGAGAACGAATGACAGCTATCTGGTGAACAGGCTGTCTCAAAGGGGTTGACGCGTTCCGGAGCGCAGAGCTCGCGAGGCTGATTGCTCACGAGGACGCAGAGTTTCCCGACCTCGAGCCGGCACCGCGCATCCGAACGCTCGAAGAAATTGTGAGTCCGATCAGCGCTGCACAGATGGTCGACGCATCAGACGGCGACTTGCTGACCGCGTTGAAGGAGCTGCCGGACTCAACCGCATCCTCACATCCCTACCACCCGATGTTGGGCGGCGCAGAGCAGATTGGTCCCGAGTTCGGCAAGTTCGCCGAGCTTCGTCCTCAGCGCGCTATGGACCTCGTGCGCAATCTGCCTCCGGCCCAGCATGCGATCGCAGCGGGCTATGCGATCAAAGGGGTGGCCACCAGCGCGGCCGCAAGCGAAGTTTTTGTGTTCGCCGAAGAACTTCTCAAGCTCGGCTATGACGGAGAAGGCTTGCGCCGGGACGTAGCGACTGCGCTCGGGCGCGTGGTTGCCCTCGATGCTCCAGTGCCGGAACCTTTGCTCGAAACCCTGAGAACTTGGCTTGCGGACGACTGCTCCGGGAGTCCGCTACCGAACGAGGCTGGGCACAGCGATTTCGACAGCCAACTCTGGAGGGACGGTGGATGGCGCGCCGGATCTCAGACGCTGAACCTCATTGTTCTGTCTACGCTGGCGAAGAGCTTTCGACCTTGTGACCCACCCAGATGGTCGCGCTGGCTGGGGGTGTTTGAGGCACATGTCGTACGGGTGGAGCAGCCCTACGTTTGGACGTCCTTGGTTGCGGAGCTTCAGTATCTCCGCGAAGCAGATCGACAGCGTGCATCGGAATTCATCGGGCAGCTGCTGACGCGCCATCCTGAAATCTGTCATTCGAGGGAGATCGCGTGGCTGCTCCGAGTGTGCTTGGAATGGGCAAAAGAAGACGACGCGCTGACATGGTTCGCCCTGCTTGCGCGCTCGGCTCGACCGCGTGCAGCGCAGTCGGCTGGCGAGCTTGCGCTACTCCGGCACCTTCGATGCCCTGGCGACACTCGCACTCGGCAATACGTGGACGCGGCTTTGCGAGCATCCCCAGAGGCTGACGAGAATCGGCAATCCCAGCGTATCGGGCTTGCACACACAGCAGCGGCGTTGTGGCGGTGGCCCAGCACACGATTGCTTGCCAACACCTACTTGTTGAACCTTCTCTGCGTCGAAGATGCCCGAATCGAGACCGCGCTATCGGCGATCTTCCGCGTGCGCTTCGAGGACGAGTTCCCCGCCGACGCCTGCGCCAAAGAACTCCTCGAAGCGCTGATCGCACACCCGGCGATCCTCAAGCAGCCCGCCGCGGAACATCTGGTCGAACACCTGGATCGCCTGCTAGGTATGGGCTGGGAGCCCGAGTTGGTTGGCCGGCTCGCAATCGCACTGGTGGAGCAGGCGGGTGACACGCTGAGCGATATCGCCACTGCATGGCCGTTCTCAGCCGCCCGCTTGACCGACGTGGTGCTGCGCTTGCAGGAGGGCGAGAGCGTTGAAGTCAGAGCGCTGGGCGCAGACCTGATGGAGAAGCTGCTCGAGTACAACCTGCCCGCCGCCGGAGAGCTCATCACCGATCTGGACATGCGCTTGGATGATGCATCAGGGTCAAGGCTGCCCAGACGTCGTTCACGAGTTCGGGCGCGATGAGTCAGACTTCGCTGCTCACCTGACAGCCCCGGAGCCCGCCATGGCCTACCCGCACACCCGCCCACGCCGCATGCGTCGCGATGATTTCTCGCGCCGGCTGATGCGCGAACACGCACTCACCGCGGATGATCTGATCCTGCCGGTGTTTGTCTGCGAGGGAGACAGCGTGCGTCAGCCGGTGGGCTCGATGCCCGGCGTTGAGCGGCTGTCGATCGACCTGCTGCTGGCGCTGGCCGACCAGGCGGTCGAACTCGGCATCCCGGCGCTGGCCTTGTTTCCAGTCACGCCCGCCGAGGCCAAGTCGCTGGACGCCGCCGAAGCCTGGAACCCGCACGGTCTGGCCCAGCGCGCCGTGCGTGCACTCAAGGCGCGCCACCCGCAATTGGGCGTGATCACCGACGTCGCCCTCGACCCCTTCACCACGCACGGCCAGGATGGCCTGATCGATGCCTCCGGCTATGTGGTCAACGATGAAACCGTGACGGCGCTGGTCAAGCAGGCGCTGTCGCATGCCGAGGCCGGTGCGGACGTGGTGGCACCGTCCGACATGATGGACGGCCGCATCGGCGAGATTCGCGCTGCGCTGGAAGCCGCCGGCCACGTGCATACCCGCATCCTGGCCTACTCGGCCAAGTACGCCAGCGCGTTCTACGGCCCGTTCCGCGATGCCGTGGGTTCGGCGGGCAGTCTCGGTAAAGGCAACAAGTACACCTACCAGATGGACCCGGCCAACTCCGACGAAGCTCTGCGCGAGGTCGAGCTCGATCTGGCCGAAGGTGCCGACATGGTGATGGTCAAGCCTGGCCTGCCGTATCTCGACATTGTTCGGCGGGTGAAGGACCGCTTCGGCGCGCCGACGCTGGTGTATCAGGTCAGCGGCGAGTACGCGATGCTGAAGGCGGCGGTGCAGAACGGCTGGCTGGACGAGCGCGCGGTGGTGCTGGAATCGCTGTTGTCGATCAAGCGCGCCGGTGCGGATGCGATCTTGTCGTATTACGCGCTGGATGCCGCGCGCTGGCTGCGCGGGCAGGGGTGATCGGCTAGAGTCCTTTCAGCGTGCGCAAGCGCGCAGCCCACCCATTCGCTCCCAGCGCAGCCGCCCCAAGGAACCCGCCATGACCCAGCATTTCGCCGTGTTCGGCCAGCCGATCAGCCACTCGCTGTCGCCCTATATCCAGGCCGAGTTCGCACGGCAGTGCGGGATCGACATGGACTACGTCGCCATCGAGGCCTCCAGCGCCGATTTCGCTACTGCGGTGGCGGCGTTCGCCTCGGCCGGCGGCATGGGCGCCAATGTCACCCTGCCGCACAAGGAGGCCGCCTACGCGCTGTGCGCTGAAGTCAGCGAGTACGCCTTCCACGCTGGTGCGGTGAATACCCTGATCCGCCGCGAGAACGGCTGGCTCGGCGACAACACCGACGGCGCCGGCCTGATCCGCGACCTCACCGAGCGCGAGCGCCTCGACCTGCGCGGCCGCCGCTGCCTGATGATCGGCGCCGGCGGTGCCGCCCGCGGAGTGGCGCCGGCCCTGCTCGAAGCCGGCGTGGCCGAGCTGATGATCGTCAACCGCAGCCCGGAGCGCGCTGACAAGCTGGCTGACATCCTTGGTGAGCCCGAGCGCGTCAAGACGCGCTACTGGAATGATCTGGGCGAACAGGGCAGCTTCGAGTTGATCATCAATGCGACCTCGGCCGGCCGCCTCGGAAGTGGTCTGGACCTGCCCTTCGGCCTGCTCGCCCCGCGTGCGCTGGCGGTGGATCTTAGCTATGGCGAAGCCGCGATCGGGTTTCTGTCCTGGGCCCGCGCTGGCGGCTGCGACCATGCGGTCGATGGTCTCGGCATGCTGATCGAACAGGCCGCCGAGAGTTTCCTGCGCTGGCACGGTGAGCGCCCGCAGACGGCCGAGGTTTACGCCGCCCTGCGTGCCCGCCACAACGAACTGCACACCGCCGACTGATCCGCATGCATTGCCGCAGCGGCTGCGGCGCCTGCTGCATCGCCCCCAGCATCAGCAGCCCCATCCCCGGCATGCCGAACGGCAAGCCGGCCGGCGTGCGCTGCGTGCAGCTCGATGAACTCAACCGCTGCCGCATCTTCGGCCAGCCCGAACGGCCAGCGGTGTGTGCGGGCCTGAAGCCCGAGCCGGAGATGTGTGGACGCGATGCGGCGGAGGCGATGGCGTTTCTGGCGGCACTGGAGCGGGCGACGGGGTAGGGCGCACCAGCGCCGATGCTGATCTGCATACGAAACCGGGCTTGTTTTAGCATGTCCGGCAGACGTGCATACTAAACCTCGCTTTACTATGCATATTGGCCCCGGCATGACGCTGCAGGCGTTGCACACGCTTTCCCCGGACCGGTTCGACACCGCCCCCATCCTCAAACGACTCAACACGGCCAGCCGCAGTCTGGCCGAGCTCAAAGGCGTGGCCGCGAGCATTCCGAATCAAGCCATCCTGATCAATACGCTGACCCTGCAGGAAGCCCGCGACAGTTCGGCGATCGAGAACATCGTCACCACACAGGATGACCTCTACCGCGAGGACGATCCGGCGACGGCCTCCGGCAGCGCCATCAAGGAGGTTCTGCGCTATCGCCAGGCATTGCAGGCGGGCTTCGAGCGCGTCAGCAGTACCGGCCTGCTCACACTCAACACCCTCCTCGATGTGCAGCAACAACTGGAGAGCAATCGCGCCGGGCTGCGCAAGCTGCCCGGCACGGCGCTGCGTGACAACGCCGGTCGGCTGGTCTACGAACCCCCGCAGGATGCCCGCGAGGTGGCCCGCCTGATGGGCGAGCTGGAGCGCTTCATCCACGATGAGCCGCCGTTTCAGGCCGACCCTCTGGTGAAGATGGCCCTGGTCCATCACCAGTTCGAGAGCATCCATCCCTTCTACGATGGCAACGGTCGCACCGGCCGCATCCTCAACGTGCTGTATCTGGTGAAGGAGGGATTGCTCGATATCCCCGTGCTTTACCTGAGCCGGCACATCGTCCGCACCAAGCCGGATTACTACCGGCTGCTGCAGGCCGTCCGCGACGAGGACTGCTGGGAAGAGTGGGTGCTGTACATGCTCGACGCGGTGGCCAACACCGCTCGCGAGACCATCGATACGGTGGTCGCCATCCGCGAACTTCTGCTCACGATCAAACAGCAGGTCCGCAGCGGTCACAAGTTCTACAGCCAGGATCTGATCAACAACCTGTTCAACCATCCGTACACGCGGGTCGAGTTTGTTCAGCGCGAGCTCGGTGTCTCACGCATCACCGCGACCAAGTATCTGGATGCCCTGGCGGCTGACAAGGTGCTCGACAAGGTCCGGGTGGGGCGCAACAACTACTACATCAACCGTCGTCTATTCGAACTGCTGCAGCGGAACGACCCCAACAACGAGGCCTGACGATGCCCGCGAAGCTGCTCCAGCCCGATGTCGCGATTGATTTCGAAACCCGCCTGCTGCGCCCCGCGCAGCCGCCCGCTGCAGCCTGGGCGTTTTTTGTTCTGCCTCGCGACATGAGCGCGCGACTGCCGACGCGCAGCCAGGTGGCGGTGCAGGGCGCACTCGCAGAGCAGCCGTTTCAGGTGACCCTTGAGCCCGATGGCGCGGGCGGCCACTGGATGAAGGTCGAGCCGCAGCTGATGGCTCAGGCCGGGGTGTCGATCGGAGACACGGTCGCGGTGTCGATGAGTGTGATGGCGCAGCAGCCGGAGCCCGAGTTGCCGGCAGACTGGCGTGCAGCGCTGGCCGAGGACCCGGCGGCGCGCACGACCTGGGACGACATCAGCGCGGTGGCGCGGCGCGACTGGATCCAGTGGATGACTTCGGGCAAGAAGGCCGAGACCCGCGCAAAGCGCATCGCCACCGCCTGCGACATGCTGGCCACGGGGAAACGTCGCGCCTGCTGCTTCGATCGATCCGGCATCTACAGCGGTGCCTTCAGTGCGCCGGAAGCGGCGGAGTAGGTGTCCGCCGCCGGTGGCGAGTGCGCCCTCGACGAACGCGCGCTCGCCGGCCGCTTTCGGAGCGCTCTCGCCTTCGTCCGGAATCCGCAGCAAGAGCTCGCATGCAGTCGTGTTGCCGCCCACATCCAGCCAGGAGAACCCGATGACCACTCCCGCACGCAGCGGCGTGCTGATCTACGCCAAGCAGTTCGACTCGATGTCGGCCTTCTATCAGCGCGTACTCGGGGCGCAAGAAGTGCATGCGGATGCCCAACACCGCGTGCTGCGTTCGGCCGATGCCGAGCTGATCCTGCACGCGATCCCGCCGCACATCGCCGCGGAAATCTCTATCGAATCGCCGCCGCTGCCGCGCGAGGAGCAGGCGATCAAGCCGTTCTTCACCGTCGCGAGCCTGGCCGAGGCCGAGCGCGTGGCGGTCGCCTGCGGCGGCCGCGTGCTCGGCCCCATCTGGCCCGGCCCGGGCCTGCGCGTGCGCAATGTCTGCGACCCCGAGGGCAATATCCTGCATCTGCGGGAGCGCCTCGAGTGAACTGAGCGCTGCGGGCGACAGCGCTCGCGCGGATCAAGGCGCCGGAGGCAGCATTCAAAGCGGATTTGACGCCTCCTTGCCGCCGCGCGGAGCAGCCTGTCGGCCCACTCGACTTCCACGGCGGCGACCATGTCCTTCTCTCGTAGTGCTGCACGGATCGGCACGTACGTCATATTCGCCACGCTCGCCGCAGATGCGCACGCCCAGAACGAACGCCCTGGCCCGCCAACCTGGAGCGCCGGCGTGATGGGCATCGTGCGCGATACGCCCTACCGCGAGGCCGATAGCGACAGTCTGGTGGTGCCGTCCCTCGGCTACGAGGGCGAGCGCCTGTACCTCCGCGGCCTGAACCTCGGCTGGAAGTTTGACCCCGACGCTGCAATCGAGATCGAGCTGATTGCCCGCGCGCGCCTCGATGGCTTCGAAGCCAAGGATTCACCAGTGTTCGCCGGCATGCAGGAACGCGAGCGCTCGCTCGAACTCGGCGCCAGCGCCGGTCGCGCGCTGGGTCCGGGCCGGATCGAGTTCGCAGCATTCGCCGATGTGCTCGATCGCAGCGGCGGGCAGGAACTCGATCTGATGTGGCGCGGCGATTTCGGCCGCGGCCCGTTCCGTATCCAGCCCGAGGCCGGCCTGCGCTGGCAGAGCGCCGACCTGGTCGACTACTACTTCGGCGTGCGCCCCAGCGAGGCCACGGCCAGCCGAGCCGCCTATCGTGCTGGCTCGGCGGTGCTGCCGCGGATCGCGATCAACGCGCTCGCGCCGCTGGGTGGCCGCTGGAGCCTGTTTGCGCGGGTGTCCGTCGACGATCTTCCGGACGAGATCACCGACAGCCCGCTGGTTGAACGCGGCAGCGAGCGACGCGCCTTTGTAGGGCTGGTTTACGGTTTTCGCTGAGCGTGTGAGGCCTGTGCCGGGGGCGCTTGGTCATCTGCAGCGCGCACGCCGACGGCTGCCTGGCCGTCTTACACGGCGCCTGCAGCGAACAACTCGGCCTCTCGCCGCAGAGGCAGTGTTGCGACTCCATCCGCAGCAGCGAGCCGTCGCTTGCTCCGCTGTTTTCAGATCCCGGACGATCGCGTACCCACTTGCCGACCGCGTTGCTTGGGCGAAAGCGTGCCAGCGCCTTGCCGCTCGTAGCGCCAGGTCGTCGTGCATACCGCCGGGTAGCTGACACCCAGCTGCCGACTTGTCTCAGCCTTGCTCAAGCCGCGCTTGTACGCCTGAACAACCTGGCGGGGCCGCTCGTGCAACGCTTCCCGACTCAGGCTGCGGCCATCCACTGTCTCCACCCAACCGACCTCCGGTCCAAGACCGAGAATCTCACCGTCGGCGGCGTCGACAACTGATTGACGATTGCTGCCGGCTCTATGAGCCGGTGTTGCGGTCGCCGTAGCGGGTCCGCGCCGGGCTGTAGCCCAAGAACGTGGAACGGGCCGAGGCGATGCCCGAGCGGGCGAGGTTCTCGGTGATGCATTGCGCCTGCGCCTGAATGGGCAACGGCTGCGCCAATGCGGCCGTGCAAGCGAAACAGCGCGCGAGCCGCGCTCGCGCGGTGCACACGAGCGCGTTGAGAAGCATCGGGGAATCTTCCTGACGAGCGACGCGAAACTCTTTGAGAGTCGAGGCCTTCGGGTCGAGCAGCGCCCTTGACCCTGGAGCGTCCGCCGCGACCCGTCATCGCGACGGATCGCGGTCGCCGTGCGCGATCAGAACACGCGCACGCCGATGGCGTAGCCGAGCAGGCCGGCCGGACTCGGCGTCAGATGATCCTTCGCCGAAAGCGTGCAACCGGCACCCTGCTCGCCGAACGTCGGCTGGATCCGCCACAGCAGGCTGCCTGCGCCGCTCCAATCCAAAAACGCGCCGCAGCCGCTGCGGGCGTAGCCGGTCGGCACATCCACCGCGGCCTGCGGATGAGCGGTTGCCGGCGCGGTCGCCTGATCGATCGTGCTGTGTACATTGCCGACGCCGTTGATGGTGCTGCGGATGCCGATGGCGTAGGCGGTCACGGTCGCCGGCGACGACTGCAGATGATCCTTCGCCCGCGCTTGCCAGCCCGGCAGGCTGCGGATGTTGGCCGACAGCGGATTGGGCACCGGTGCGGATAGCGTAGCGAAGCTTCCGACGCCTTCGGTCTGGATCCGGAAGCCGCCGCCGAGCAGGGTGTAACCCGCCGGGAGATAGGCAACCGCGTCGGGCTGCGATGCGGTATCGCTGGTGGCCGGCACAACGGTCAACTGCCGCATCAGCGAACTGCGCGACCAGCCTTCGATCTTCATCGCGATCGCCCAGCCGCGGATCTCCGCCGGGTGCGGCGACAGATGTTCGGAGGTCGAAATGCGCCAGGCACCGTAACCGGCTTCCGGATAGGACGCGGTCAGCAGATGGCCGGTCGGCAGGAGTTCGCCTTCGGCGCCGCCGCCGATCACGGCCCAGCCGTCGGGCACTTCGATCGCCACCTCCAGATGCTGGCCGCGCGCGATGTCGACGTTGCGCTGGAACAGGCCGATGGTGATCTTGCCGCTGGCGTCGCTCTGCTGGTGCACCAGTCGCACCTGATCGTCGCCGTTTGCGTACAGCAGGGGCTGCGGCAGGTTGGTGAAGCCGGCGTCGTTGATCGCGGGCGTCGCCGACTCGCGGATCATTTCGGCGACTTCGGTGGGCGTGGCGTTCGGGCGGCGCTCGAGCTTCAGCGCGGCGACGCCAGCGACGTGCGGGGCGGCCATCGACGTCCCGTTGAGCGGCATGTACTCGGTGTCGCCGGTATGCCAGGCGGAGGTGATCCCGCTGCCCGGCGCGTACAGGTCGACGCAACTGCCGTGGTTGGAGAACCAGGAGCGCACGTCGTCCGGGGTGCTTGAGGCCACCGTGATCGCCTGCGGTGCGCGGGCCGGCGAGTACAGGCAGGCATCGGCATAGCTGTTGCCTGCGGCGACCACCGTGGTCACGCCCGAAGCGACGAGATTGGCGATCGCCGTGTCCATTGCCCCGTTGGCCAGACCGCCGAGACTGAGATTGGCGACCGCCGGCAGTTCACGATTCGCGATCACCCAGTCGATGCCGGCGATGATGGTCGACGTGGCGGTGTACGGCTCGCATCCGAACACCCGCACCGGATGCACGGTCGCCTGCGGCGCGACGCCGACGGCGCTGCCGGCGAGCGTGCCCGCGACGTGGGTGCCGTGGCCGATGCAATCGCCGGTGCCGTAGCCGTCCACGATCACCGCGTGACCCTGGCCCATGCGACCGTCGAATTCGATGTGGCCGCCGCGGACGCCGCTATCGATCACGTAGGCATGCACGCCGGCGCCATAGGACGGCGGGCCGTACAGGTTGTCCAGCGGCAGCGTGCGCTGGTCGATGCGGTCCTGACCCCAGCTGGCGGCCACGCCCGGGGTCGGCGTGCTGGCCTCCACCACGCTGTCCTGCTGCACCCAGGCCACGCGCGGGTCGGCGAGCAGGCGGGCGAGCGCGGCCTCTTCGGCGCGCACGGAGAAGCCGCGCAGAGCGCGGTCGTAGCTGAACAGCAGAGTGGCGCGATGCCGGGTGGCCAGTTCGCGCGCCACCGCGGCGGTCGTCGGCAGCGAACCGGATTGTCCGCCGAGGCGTGCGGCGCTCGGCTTGAGGACGACGATGTAGTTCCCGGGCACCGGTGTGCCAACGGTGCGGAGTTCGCCGGCGGATGCGGTACCGGCCAGGGCGGACAGCGCGAGACAGAGCGAGAGGGACAGGGGCGATGCAGGACAGTACTTGGGTTGCATGAGGAGCCTCGTTCGATGACGGCGGGCGCGGCGGACGGGGTGGAACCGCCGCAGTCGTGACCGCCGGGCCGAGGGCCGGGCGGCGGACAACACCTTATCGACGAGAGGCTACCGACCAGGAGTGTTGAACCGGGCCGCGGCGGGGACAAGCCGGGCCGGCGAGGCCGCGGCTGCGCTCCCATTGAACACCGTTAAGAATCAGTGGCTTGTGGGGAATGTTCCCCGGCTTGTACCCGCGGCTTTGATCGACCGGAACAGGGGCGATGCCTAAGCTTGCCGCTCCTCCAAGCCAAACCGGAACTGTCTATGCGCTCGATTTCCCTCCTGCTCGTCGCGCTGCTCGCCGGCGTCCTCCTGCCCTCGACCGCGCGTTCCCACGACACCCTGCCGGCCCACTGGTGCACCGGGCCCGACGAGACGCCGGTGATCGCCTCGACCTTCAGCTTCGCCCCGACCCAGCTGCAGAGCATCGCGGACGAGACCGCGGAACTCCTCGGCTCGGAAGGCCTCATTGCGGAAGGCCTGGCGCCGCGGCTTTCGGACGGCCGCTGCGGCATCGTCGACCGCTGGAACATGGCGACCTACATCGCGCGCACTCAGTGTTCCGCGCTCAGCGGGCATCCGAACGCGATGATCTTCATCACCGGACCCGCCAGCTACAACGACAGCGCGCACCATTCGCTGTACGACTACAGCCATGGGCTCGAAGGAGCCTGCATTGTCTGCGCCGTGCCGGGCAGCCCGCTGCTGGAGCCGTGAGACGGAGGAGGTTGCCAGCCTGAAGGCGATCCGTTCGACGCCTCAGGCCAGCGCATCCCGGCGGGTCATCGCGAGGATGCCGTCGACCCGCCGCTGCAGCGCCTCGCGCGCCTCGGGCGCCAGCCTCTCACAGTGCCCGAGCACGAAATACGCTGAGCGCAGCACATCGCGCCAGCGCGGGTTGCGCGGCAGTTTCGACAGACTGAGATAGCGCTCCATCGCGCGGGCACGCAGGCGCCCGTCGTCGATGCCCACGCTCCAGATGCGGCTGCGTTCGGCCAGCTCGATCCGGTGCAGGCCGGTGCTGCTTTCCCAGGCCTCGATCACCGCCAGCATCAGTTCGACGAGATCGCGCCGGAAGCGCGCGGTGTCGTCGTCGCCGCTGCGCGGCGCCTGCGGCGCGGGCGCGACCGGTTCGGCCCCGGTCGTCGCGGCCCCCGCCTCGCGCGCGTCCGGATGCAGCGCGATCACGATCAGGCCGTCGCCGTGTTCCCAAGGCCGCAGTTCGACTCCAACCACGGCGCCATCCGGCCCCAGCGCCATCGGCAGGATCTGGCGTTGCGCGTCCTCCATCTGTTCCAGCGCGCGGGCGAAGGCGTCTGCCTCGCCGGCGGGCAAGCGCTCCGACAGCGGCCGCCCCGACAGCGCCTCGCGATCTTCGCCCAGCAGCGCGCAGGCGGCGCGATTGACCGCCAGCAGCTGGCCTTCCGCATCCAGCAGAGCCAGCGCATCGCCGCGGCTGTCGAGCAGCGCCTGCAGCAGGCGGCGGTCTTCGGCGAGCGCGTCGGCTTCGCGGCGATAGTGCGCCAGCGCCTCCTCGTAGCGCGCGCGCCGCGCGGCCTCGGCCAGACGCGCGCGCTGCCGGTGACGCAGGAAGTAAAGACTCACAAGCGACAGCGCCGCGATGGCCGAGACCACGGTCAGCCACAGCATCAGTGCGCGCCGGCGGTTTTCGGCTTCGACCTCGGCGATCCGCCGGCGCGACTCGTTGAGATTGAAGCGCGCGTTCGACCACGCCAGCCCGCGATCGCGCTGTGCACGCAGATCCTCGACCTCGCGCGCATGCGCCTCGCGCAGCGCCGCCAGCGCCTCGGCGCCGCGGCCCATGGCTTCGAGCGTTCCCGCGGTTTCGCGCAGCAGCGCCGCGCGGCTGCCCGGCGCTTCCGGTCCGTCCGCCAGCACGCTGCGCAGACGCGCGAGCGCGGCCTCGCGACGGCCGGAGAGGCGCTCGACCCGCGCCGCCTCCAGCTGCAGTTCGACCGGCACCGGCAGCGCATGCGCCGCGGCCAGGGCGAGGCCTTCCTCCACGCTCGCCTGCGCCTGTGCGAGATCATTGCCGGCGATCGCCGCGTGCGCGCGGCCCGCGAGCAGCATCAGCCGATAGCGGCGCATGCCGCTGTGAGGCGCTGTGTCGTGGTCCTCGCCCTGCTCGCGCAGCGCGCGCAGGGCGTCGTCGAGCAGGGCGATCGCGGTGGCCGCATCGCCGCGCTCGAACGCGATCTCGCTGAGGCTGTCGTAGACGTGGGCGGCCTGGACGGTATCGCCGGAAGCGCGGAACGCGCGCAGCGCGTCGCGGTAGTAGCGCTCGGCGTCCTCGTCCTGCTCCATGTCGCGATAGACGTCCGCGATGTTGTTGAGCACCGGTCCGACCGCGGGGTCGGCGCGCTCGCGCTGCATCCGCAGACTGCGCGAGAGCGCGCGCATGGCGCCGGCGTAATCGCCGATCCGGCGCAGGCTGCTGCCGATGTTCTTCCACTGCTTCGCGGCCGCGTCACGGTCGCCCAGGGCATCGGCCAGATGCAGTGCGCATTCGAACGCGGCCAGCGCCTCGTTGGGCCGATCGCGGCCGTATTCCAGAATGCCGGCGCGGCGCACCAGTTCGTAATGCGCGCGCGGATCGTCCAGCGCCAGTACGCGCGGTGCGGCGCAGGCCAGCGCGCGCCCGGCGCCAGACAGATCGTCGTCGCCGCGCAGCGCATCGGCGCGCGCAAGCAGGGCGGCGGAATCCAAACCGGCGAAATCCTCGCAGCGCGCGGGCGCGGCGGCGGCGAACGTGGCGCGCGCGCAGTCGGAGGGCGAGGCGGCGATCGCGGTCGCCGGAAGCGCGATCGCCATGCACAGAAGGACTGCCATCGCCGAGGGTCGGATCATCGGCGCGGAGTGTACTCGAAGGCTCCGAGCCCACGGCACGGCCACGGTCGGCCCGATCGCGGGGATCGGGCCGACCGAAACGCCTGCGATGCGCGACCGGCGCACGGGATCGAACCGAGGCGCGGACCGCGTGTGGTGCTTCGCGGGCCTACCGCATCGCGCGGGTTCAGTCCGCGAGATCGACGTTCGGCAGCGGCGCGCCGATGCTGATCTGCGAACGCCGCCTGTTGTCGCCGCGCGGTACCGGGTGATCGCGGCGCCGCCCGCCATGCACCGTGTGCAGCGGCGACTGCCATCTTCAATCCGTGCGAATCCTTGGCCCATCCACATTGGATCGGGCATAAGGATGTGGCGCTCAGCACTCGAAGCAAAAGTGGTTTGTGCAGATCACAGGCAGGGTCCGGCACGTATCGCTCCCGCGCAAGTTCGAACGTCGAGCGGCTCGACGACTGGACTCAATGTGCTCACCCGAGTTTTCGCGGCAGCCTTGAGGGCGGCTCAGCGCAGCGCGGCAGGCGCGGCGGGGCCTTTCACGTGCAAGTCGGCGATGGTCTGCCCGCTCTGCAGCTGTTGACCGCGCATGGCCGCGCAGCTCGGCCAGCTCGGTCTCCAGCTCGGCGAGATCCGCAGCCGGCGCATCGATGGGCGTCGTGCCCATTCGTCGAGCCTGCGCCAGGCGCGACTGCAGCAGCCCGATGCGATCACCGTGCAGGCTCGGCAGCAGAGCGAGTTCCGCCCTCACCCGATCGAGTTGTTGCATCAGCGCCTGCATCCGGCTCGCAGCAGCCGAGGCGAGCGGATCGAACAGCAGGATCGGCGCGCCGCGCTCGTCAAGTTCGCCTTCGCGTACACGCACATCGCCTGCGAGGCCCGCCCGCGGGGCGAGCAGCGGCATCGACTGCGGCGCGGTGGAGAAAATGCCGAGTAGCCAGGCGGTGACGCCGGCGCCGATCGCGGCGCTGGCGAAGGCGGGCAGCACGAGGCGCCGGCCGTGACGGAGGTTCATTGGAGCTGACACGTGAGCGAGCATCCTGCACGGGGATTCTCAGTCCAACTCGCAATCCGGGGCGGTCGGCGATCAAGCATCACCGCCCCAGGCGGCGATCAGCGCCGCGGGGCGGTGCGACCGCTCGCGCAGAGTTGCGTCAGCAGATCGGCTGCGCGCGAGGGTCACGGCCAGCAGGCCTGACCGAGTTCCACAGCGCCGATGGGACGGCCTCAAGTTGGCGCTGGACGCCTGCGCTTATCTTCAGCGCACCTGTGCTCAGTGAGCGTGCGCCGCGGCTGCCCGCCCGCTGCGATCAGCCACCTCGAACTGCAGCTCGATTGATTCGTCACCGTCGAAGTTCAGGATCACAGCAATCCGCTCGCCCTCGGAGAACGCCGGATCCGGATTGAAGAACATCAGATGCTCGGCGCCCGGCTTCAACGCGATCTGCGCCCCTGCGGCGATCTCGATGCCGTCCGTCAGGCGACGCATGCGCATCACGCCATCGACCTCGACCATGGTGTGGATCTCGATGCTTGAGGCGCGCGGGCTGGAAGCGCCGAGCAGGCGGCGCGTGCGCTCGCCGGCGTTGTGAATCGCGATGTAACCGCCACCGACGCGGGCGCCGGGTGGCATGGGCCGCGCCCATGCGTCGCTGAGATGCAGCTCGGTGGCCTCCGCGGCCGTCACAGAGGGCGCGGGCAGAAGTGTGGCGAGCAGGAGGGTACAGAGGGCGAGGTGCTTCAGCATGGGGGTATCCGGTGGACTCAGCCCCCAGATGCTAAGCGCGCGTCCGTGAACGGTCGATGCGACAACCTGTCGCACCCGCGCAGGCTCGTGTCGTCCGGTCAGGCAAGCAAGAGGGTGCCGCGCCGAGCGGTGGCTCGCGGGAGATTGGGCGACGGTCCCTGCCGCGGATGGCGATGGCGGCAGGGATGTCGGGGCGCCGGTGATGGCCCCGTATCTCCGCCCATGTCCCCCAGCTGAGCTCGCCATGCCCATTCCGATGTCTGCCCTTGCTGCGCGCTGCCTGCTGCTCATGCTGCTGCTTGCCGGCGTATGCGCGAACTCTGCGCGCGCCCAGTTCGATGCCAGCGGCGTGCAGTATCTGAGCCCGCTCGGCGTAGCCAACAACGCCGTGGGCCGCGCCCTGGCCGCGCACCCTGATGGTCGCCTCACGGTGGCCGGAATCGGCTATCCGCGTGGTCTGTCCAGCCCGGTCACGCTGATGCTGCGGCGCTACAACGTCGATGGCACGCTGGATCCGAGCTTCGACTTCAACCTGGAACACAGCGCCAGCATCTACGTCTCCGCGCGCAGTCTGCTGGCCCTGCCGGATGGTGGATTGCTGTTGGCCTACACCCTGGTCAACCCGAACGCGCCCGGTGATGCTTCCACGCACTTGATCAAGCTGACTGCCGCGGGCAGTCCGGCCGTGGGCTTCACCCCCTTCAGCTTCAACCCCAGCCAGGGCTACGACGAAGTGCATGCGCTGGCGCTGCAGGCCGACGGCCGGATTCTGATGGCGGGCAGCCAGCCGGTCGGGAGCGGCAGCAGCGAGCGCCTGGCCGTCGCGCTGCGGCTCAATGCCAACGGCAGCCTCGATACCGATTTCGCGAGCGAGGGCTATCTCATTCAGCCCGGCATGCTCAGTCCCAACCAGCTCCAGACCTATCTCTCAGACCCTGCCTTCTATTCCATCAATCTCCTGGCCGATGGCCGCATCCAGCTGGTCGGCTCGGCCAACAATTCGACACTGAGCCGCGGCGAAGTCCTGATGGTGCGGCTGCTCGAGAACGGCAACCGCGACCCCAGCTTCAACGACGGCGAGCCGCGCCTCTACGCGCACCTGCGCGGCAGCAATCTCGGACAGAGAACCAGCGGAAACGCGGCTGATGTCTCGCCCGAGGGCGTGATTGTGGTCGGCGGTTTCAGCACCGCCGGCAACAGCAACCAGGTCTATCTCTGGCAGTTCGATGCGAGCGGCGCGCTGATGACCACGGCCTCCGATGACCTCGCCAACGTCCATCAGATCGGTGATGTGCAGTTGCTGCCCAACAGCGGCGTCGTGGCGGTCGGCAGCTACACCGATACCAGCGCGACGGGCGCCCTGGTCGCAGTGTTTCCGCAGGGACTCGGCTTCAGCGGCGCGTTCATCCCGCGCTTCTCCTCCAGCGCCCGCGACCACAGCCTGTCGGCGCTGGCCTATCTGCCCGACAGCGCGCGACTGCTCGCCTTCGGCACCGGCATCACCGAACGTGACGGCCAGTTCTCCAGCCGCTGGGTGCTGACCGAGAACGCCGTGCCGCAGCTTGATCTGCTGCCAGCGCTGCCACCGACATTGCGCTTCGAAGGCGTCGCGCCCGGCGCCGTGGTCGACAGCGGTCCGCTCAACGTTCCCGGCGTAAACGATTCTGTGCGGGTGCCGCTGCGCGTGCGCGCAGGCGAGCTCGAGGTGGCAGCCAACGCCGTGACCAGCCCGGATGACGCCAGCCCACGCCTGCTGTGGGCGAACAGCAGCGGCAACCCGGCGGCGCTCAGCCTGCGCCTTCGCCACACCGCCGCCGCAACCCTCGGCGTCGAGACGATCACCCGGCTGGAACTGGGCGGGGTGGTGCGTTCGCACAACCACGCGCTGACCGTGGGCAGCACCGCTGAGCTGCGCATGGAGTCGCTGACGGGCCAAGGCGCAGCGATCTTTGCTGACGGTTTCGAACTGCCGTAGCGAGATCATGCGGATGGCAAAACAGAAAGGGGCGCCCTGCGGCGCCCCTTTCTGTTTCACGTTGACTGCTGGCGGCGATCGCCGCGGCTCAGACCTGGGTCGGGTTCGGCTTGTCCGGATTGATGCCGAACTCCTTCAGCGCGCGCGCCACGTCCTTGGCATTCATCACGCCTTCGTCGGCCAATGCGCAGATCGCCGCATGGGCGATGTGGAAGCGGTCGACTTCGAAGAAGCGGCGCAGGTTGGCGCGGGTGTCGGAGCGGCCGAAGCCGTCGGTGCCGAGCACGGTGTAACGCATCGGAACGAAGGCGCGGATCTGATCGGCGAAGCCGCGCACGTAGTCGGTGGCGGCGATCGCCGGGCCGGCGCGGCCCTCCAGCAGCTGGGTGACGTAGGGCTTGAGTGGCGTGCTTTCCGGATGCAGACGGTTGTGGCGCTCGGCATCGAAGCCGTCGCGACGCAGCTCGGTGAAGCTGGGGCAGCTCCAGATGTCGGCAGTGACCCCGAACTCCTTCTCCAGCAGCTCGGCCGCAGCGATCACCTCGCGCAGAATCGTGCCCGAGCCGAGCAGCTGCACATGCGGCCGCTTGCTCTTGCTCTTGGCTTTCGACGATTCCCCATTCCCGTTACCCGATTCCCGCAACAGATACATGCCGCGGATGATCCCGTCCTCCGCCCCTGCGGGCATTTCCGGGTGCGGGTAGTTCTCGTTCATCAGCGTCAGGTAGTAGTACTCGTCGACCTGCTCTTCCATCATCCGGCGCATGCCGTGCTGCAGGATCACCGCCACTTCGAAGCCGAAGGTCGGGTCATACGGGCGGCAGTTCGGGATCGCGCCGGCCAGCAGATGGCTATGGCCATCTTCGTGCTGCAGTCCTTCACCGTTCAACGTGGTGCGGCCCGCGGTGGCGCCGAGCAGGAAGCCGCGCGAGCGCATGTCGGCAGCCTGCCAGGCCGAGTCGCCGATGCGCTGGAAGCCGAACATCGAGTAGTAGATGTAGAACGGCAGCATCTGCAGGTCATTGGTGCTGTAGCTGGTCGCCGCGGCCATCCAGCTGGAGAACGCGCCGGCTTCGGTGATGCCTTCTTCCAGCACCTGGCCCGCGGTGTCCTCGCGGTAGTACATCAGCTGGTCGGCGTCGACCGGCTTGTACTTCTGGCCGTGCGGCGCGTAGATGCCGATCTGCCGGAACAGGCCTTCCATGCCGAAGGTGCGGGCTTCGTCGGCGACGATCGGTACGCAGCGCGGGCCGATCTGCTTGTCGCGCAGAATGATGTTCAGCGCCTGCACAAACGCCATGGTGGTGCTGATCTCGCGTTCGCCGCTGGCCTTCAGCAGGCGCTCGAACACGCTCAGCTCGGGCGCCTTGAGCGATTCGCTGGCCTTCTGGCGGCGCTG
Organism: Aquimonas sp.; assembly: GCF_044377145.1. Taxonomy (NCBI): domain Bacteria; kingdom Pseudomonadati; phylum Pseudomonadota; class Gammaproteobacteria; order Lysobacterales; family Lysobacteraceae; genus Aquimonas; species Aquimonas sp. Next base: position 2,057 of record NZ_JBILJQ010000085.1, on the reverse strand, counting down.
CGGCAGCGGGCCGCCGAGTGCCGCGCGGCGGGCCTTCAGGTACTGCACTTCCGGCGAGTTCTCGCCCGGGTGATAGAACGGCACTTCAGGCAGTTTGTCGTCGGCCACGGGGATGTTGAAGCGGTCGCGGAAGGCGCGGATCGCCTCGTCGTCGAGCTTCTTGGTCTGGTGGGTCGGGTTCAGCGATTCACCCGCCTTGCCCATGCCGTAGCCCTTGACCGTCTTGGCCAGAATGACCGTCGGCATGCCCTTGGTTTTGACCGCGGCATCGTAGGCGGCATAGACCTTGTGCGGATCGTGGCCGCCGCGGTTCAGGCGCCAGATGTCCTCGTCCGACAGGTTGGCCACCATCGCTGCGGTTTCGGGGTGCTTGCCGAAGAAGTTGTCGCGGGTGTACTTGCCGCCGAAGGCCTTGCAGTTCTGGTACTCGCCGTCGACGGTTTCCATCATCAGCTGACGCAGTTTGCCGCTGGTGTCGCGCGCCAGGAGTGGATCCCAATAGCTGCCCCAGACCAGCTTGATCACGTTCCAGGCGGCGCCGCGGAAGCTGCCTTCCAGCTCCTGGATGATCTTGCCGTTGCCGCGCACCGGGCCGTCCAGGCGCTGCAGATTGCAGTTGATCACGAAGATCAGGTTGTCGAGGCCCTCGCGGCCGGCCAGCGCGATCGCGCCGAGGCTCTCGGGCTCGTCGGTTTCGCCGTCGCCGAGGAAGCACCACACCTTGCGGTCGGACTTCGGCATCAGGCCGCGGCCTTCCAGATACTTCCAGAACCGCGCCTGGTAGATCGCACTGATCGGACCCAGGCCCATCGATACGGTCGGCAGCTGCCAGAAGTCCGGCATCAGCCAGGGATGCGGGTAGGAGCTGACGCCCTTGCCGTCGACTTCCATGCGGAAGTTGTCGAGCTGGCTCTCGCTGATGCGGCCCTCCAGAAAGGCACGCGCGTACACGCCCGGTGAGGAATGGCCCTGCACGCCGATCAGATCGCCCGGATGGTCCGCACTGGGCGCGCGCCAGAAGTGGTTGAAGCCGACGTCATACAAAGTCGCCGCAGAGGCGAAGCTGGCGATATGGCCGCCGAGCTCGCCCGGCTTGCGGTTGGCGCGCACCACGGTGGCCAGCGCGTTCCAGCGCACGATCGAGCGGATCCGCCACTCCAGCGCGGCATCGCCCGGGCTCTTTGGCTCCATGTGCGGCGGGATGGTGTTGACGTACTCGGTGGTCGGCTGGAACGGCAGGAAGGCACCGGCGCGGCGAGTCAGCTCGACCATGCGCTCCAGCAGGTAGTGCGCGCGGTCACCGCCATCAGCGGCGATCACCGCCGAGAGGGCTTCCACCCATTCCTGGGTTTCGACGGGATCGAGATCGGTGTCGAGAAGGTCCTGCAGTTCGTTCATGGCTGCCCTCCGGGGTCGGCGTTCTAAGCGCGTTTGGTATTCGAGTGGTATTCGATGTGGTCTGCTGCGCCGCTTCGCCTGTCAGAACGAGGGCTGGCGCGCGCGCGACCGAGCCGCGGCATGGTAACCGATGGCCCAACCGCAGGCGTCTTGGTGCAGTGCGGCATCGGCGTACGCGAGCGTACGGTTTTGCGTTCAGCGACGCCCGAGGCGCAGCGCGGCCGCGCCGCCGACGAACAGGCCAGTTGCAATACCAATCGAGTGGGGCCGGTCAGCTCATCCGCTGACCCACGCGATGGTTCTGGCGCCGGTGGAACGCCACCGGGCCGGGTGCCGCGACGCCCTGCGCGCGCCTCGGCGGCACTCGCGAACCGCACAACCGCGCTGCGATGCCTGCTGCTGATGCGGTTTCGCCGAGCGTTGCGCCGGTGCTAAGCCCGCCCTCATGGCTTGTGATGGGCCGTTACGGCCAATTCGGGCAACTGTCGTCCTGCGTTCCGTGAGCCGCAGCGCAATTCGGCGGTGGCGGTCGGCCTATTGACCCGGCGGCATTTATCCATCAAGCCGCGTACTTGACCTTTGGGTCCTGAAAGTAGGCCCGCACGACCTCCGGCCGCTGTTCGAGTTCTTTCATGTGGTTCTCTGTGGCCAGCGTGAGC
>NZ_JBILJQ010000139.1:0-5713 GCF_044377145.1 Aquimonas sp. | reverse complement strand
GTGCAGCGCGTCTCGACTCAAGCTCCGACCGTCAACTGCTTCCATTTGCCACACCTCCGATCCAAGACCGAAACCTTGACCGCTGGCGGCGCTTGAAGTTCACGGATAATTGGCGCCGGCTCTATAACCCCGCTTCCGGAACAACAGGATGCTCGAACGGCTCGCGCGCGCAGCCTTGGCCAGACTTCCTCTGCCCTACCGGCTCGCAACCATGGCTGAGGCATATGGGTAGCCAGGAGGCCTCTTGCCCTCAGGGCGGAGAAAGCACCACCGATACGAACATCGTGCCCAGGCCGTTGTGCAGCTTGAACAGCATACGGTTCCGGCCCTTACGGAAGGGCCAGAGAATTCTCGTCTCGCTCAAGTTCCAGTCGGCGATTTCCCGCCGGAGGCCGCGAACGTCCTCGTAGAACCAGGCCTTGTTGTTGTCGCCCCCGTCCCAGACCAGACGGTCATTGACCCACAGTTTCGCGTGGTCGTCTGCGCCGACCCAGACCCACAGCTCGCGATCGCGATCGAGCTCGATCTCGGTGTAGCCGTAGTAGACGCCGTAGTACTCGGCGTCGGGCAGGTACAGCGGGTAGAGCCGCGAATGCAGATAGCGCCACTGCAGCAGCCGACCGCCTTTGCCCTCGTATTGGCGGTCCAGGGCCACGGCCCACTCCGGTGGATGGGCGCGCTGCAGCGGCGCCCCGATGCCGGGCTCGAACGGGCCGATGACATGCCAGCGATCGAGGTACAGGCGGTTGGCGTAGGTGCCGCCGGCGCCGATCGACAGTCCCCTCGCCTGCTGCAGCGGTTGATGGTCAAGCGCAAGCGGCGGCCGTGCGCCGTCGAACTGCATGGGTTGCTCGCGGTGGCGACTCAAGTCCGCCTGCACGCGCATTTCCCGCGCGAACTGCAGCAGCTCTCCCCCGGCTGAATCGAACAAGGCGACACCCGCGCCTGCTTCAGACTCGCCGACGCCCGCTTTGTCCGAGCGTGCTTTCAATAGCGCCTCGCGAACAGCGTCGGCGGACTGTGCGAGTTGGGCCAGCGACTCTGTGCGGTCCAAGGGAGCGTCCGCGGTCTGTTCTGTCGACGGATCGGGCGCAGCCTCGGCTTCTTCGATCAGGCGCTTTGCCTGCTCGATGGCGGCACGCAGCTCCTCCTGCAGGGCCTGCCTGCGCTCTGCACTGTCGCCCTGGTCCTTGACCTCGGTTGCGTCCGGCTGCTTGGCCAGCTCGCGTTCCAGATCTTCCAGTGCCTGCAGGCGGATTTCGGCGGCCTGTTTGAGCGTGTCCGATAGCGACTGGGCGGTACGGGCCTCGACCGCCCGCTGCGCGGGCCGGTAGCTGCCGAAGAGGTACAGCGCAGCCAGCAGCACCGAGTGCACGAGCAGCGACAGCTTCAGCGCCGAGCCAGGGCGTCTCCACCAAGGCTGCGTCTGCTCCCACGGATAGCGCGCGGCGGGAGGCATCTCAGGGCGCGTGGTCGACACGCAGAGCGACGTTGCGCAGCCCCTCCAGCGCGCAGCGATCGAGCACGCGGATCACGCTCGGATAGCTCGCCGCGCGGTCGGCGTCGATTCGGATGTGCGCGTCCGGGCGCTGCTGCGCCAAGGTGCGCAGTCTGCGGTGGAAGGCTTCGACCCCGGCCGGTTGTCCGTCCAGGTACAGCGCGCCGCGAGCATCGATGGCAATCACGAGCTCGGCTTCGATCGCTTCTGATCGATCGAAACTGACATCCGCCTGCGGAAGGCTGAGCGGAATGCTGCGCAGCGCCTGCATTTCCTCCGACTTCTTGAAGGTGGTGGTCACCATGAAGAACAGCAGCAGGAAGAACACGCAGTCGATCAGGGCGACCAGACTGAGCTCGGGCGCTTCGTCGTCGCCGAGGTCAATCTGCACGCACGCCCTCGACGTTCGGCAGTTCGTCGAGGAAGGCGCCGACGCGCTGCTCCAGCTCGGCGGCGTAGGCGTGGATGCGGTAGCGGAACCCGTGGTAGAGACCCAGCGCAGGCAGGGCCACCATCAAACCCGCGGCGGTGGTGACCAGGGCCTTGGAAATGCCGCCGGCAAGCACGGCCGGATCGCCCATCGCACCGCTGCTGGAGATCGCGTGGAAGGATTCGATCATCCCGATGACGGTGCCCAGCAGGCCCAGAATCGGGCAGACGCCGGCGATCACCGCCAGCGGCTGGATGCGTCGCAGGTGCTCGCGAAGCTCCCGGGAGGCCAGGGCGCTAGCGCTGGCCTCCCGTTCGGTATGGCTTGCGTGTGGCCGCGCCAAGGCGGCCGACAGCACACGCGCCAGAGTGCTGGGCTGCGACTTCAGACGCGCTTCCAGTTCGCCCCGCTGATGCGGCCCCAGCAAGCCGCGCACTTGCCACAGCAGCGCGTCGGGCATGACCCTTTCGCGTCCAAGGCGGAGCAGGCGCTCGATCGAGATCGCCAGCATCAGCACCGAGGCCAGCAGGATCAGCAGCATGGTCCAGCCGCCCTGGGCGGCCAGTGCGAAGGGATCAATCGGCGCGGCGGCGTACGCGGGAAACGCAAGCGTGCAGGCAGGCGCTGCCAGCAGCGCAACACGCAAGCGCAGTCCCCCGGGCGTTCTCCGTGCGGGCGTCGACGTCTCGGGTTCCGATATTGGAGCGGCAGGGGAACAACGCGAGTTCAGGCTGCAGATTGACCCTGGCATTCGAAGACTCCGGCCGACATCGGGATGTAGGAGCTTAGCTAATCTGATCGGCGTCGAGCACCGGATACTCCTGCGTGCGCCTCTCGCCCATCCCTTCTCGATCGAAGTAGGGGCTCACCCGCAGCACTCCCGCAGCTCGCCACTACATACGCGGCCGCAAGGCACACCAAAGGTGCGCCGATAACATGATGCAGACTGGCCTCGCCCACTCAGCAGCGACTGCCAGGCGATGTGCGCGCTGTGCGCGCTGTGCGCAAAGTGGCACGGATTGTTGAACAGGATACCGCGGGTGCGGTCGACGATGCACTGTCGCCCCTTAGATTCTTGAACGCAGCGAACCCAACCCAGCCGGTCAGCGCCGGTTCCTATTCAAGGTCAGCCTGTAGACCGCGTGGCAATCGAAGCGGCCGATATGTAAGCGCACGGCCACCTCATCTTCTGCCCTGATTTGATTGTGTCGATCCTCCTCGCCACATTCTCAGGCGGAGGTCAATCGAGATGTCGTGCTCGGAATCATGGCGTTGGCAGTCGCATGTGCGTTCGCAAGTGCGCAGTGATCTGAGCCAGTAGGAGTGCCTTCGGATCTATGGCATCCCGCGGCGGGTGTTCGTGCAGTGGCGGCTGCGCTGGTGGCGGCAGCTGCTGCCGTAAGCTCCTGACCTGCCAGCTTTTTGAGGACCACCGATTAGTTGAGGGAGGCTCGTTGGGTTGATGCTTCGGTCTGTTGCTTATGTTCGTCCTTGAACTGCTTCGGGGTCCGGTACCCGAGGCTCGAGTGTGGGCGATCTTCGTTGTAGTGGCGGCGCCAGCTTTCGATGATCACCCGTGCTTCGGCGCGGCTGCGGAACCACTCCATGCTCAGGCACTCGTAGCGGAACTTGCCGTTCAAGCTCTCGGCGGTGCCATTCTGCCAAGGCTTGCCGGGTTCGATGTGGGCGGTTTCGATGCCTTACTGCTGCAGCCACTTCAGCACGGCGTGGCTGACGAACTCTGGACCGTTGTCCGAGCGCAGGTAGCGCGGTGCGCCGTGTTCGCTCACCAGCTGGAACAACACTTCGATCACGCGCCGAGAGCGCAGGCTGCCCTGCACGTCGATCGCCAGCGCCGCATGCGTCCACTCGTCGGTGACCACCAAGCACTTCAGGCTTTGGCCGTTGGCGCGGGCGTCGAACACGAAGTCGTAGGCCCAAACCTGGTTCGGTCTGCTCGCCGGCAACGGCCGCGGCCGCTTCTTCGGCACCTGCAGCCTAGCCTGCCGCCAGAGTCGGAACATTGTAAGCGTCCGCCAAAGACACCTACCCCAGCCGTTCGCTCTGTGCTGGGTCTGACGTGCTTACCGGCGTCCATCCCTCAATCGGCAGCAGCTGATCGATATCGCGATTGAGCGTGGTTGGCAGTCGCGCCAGTACATCGCTGAGCCAGGTGTGCGGGCACAGGCCGTTGGCTTTGGCGGTGGCCAGCAGGCTCATGATCGCGGCGGCGCGTTCGCCGGCGCGGGTGGCGCCGATGAACAGCCAGTTCTTTCGGCCGAGCGTGATCGGGCGGATCGCATTTTCGATCGGGTTGTTGTCGATCGGGCGCTCGCCGTTGTCGAGGTAGCGCAGCAGCGCCGGCCAGCGCTTCAGGGCGTGGTTCACGGCGTTGCCCACACCGCTGCTCGGCAGCGTTGCGAGGCTCTGCGTTTGCAGCCAGTCGTGCAGAGCCGTGAGCACCGGCGTGGCGTGAGCGTTGCGATGGGCGTGCAGCGCTTCGCCGCGCAGGCCCTGTTCGCGGGCCGCGGCTTCGATGCGGTACAGCGCGCCGATGCGCTCGACGGCTTCGTGCGCGAGTGGGCTGCCGCTCGCTTTGGCGGCCTCGACAAACTTGCGCCGCACGTGCACCCAGCACGCGAGCTCGGTCACGCCCGCGTTGAACAGCGCCTTGTAACCGCCATAGTCGTCGACCATCAGCGCGCCGCGCCATCCGCCGAGAAATTCACGGGCATGGCTGCCGCTGCGACTTGTTGTGTAGTCGAACACAATGATCGGCGGCCCGGCGGTGCTGCGGTAGGCAAAGAAGTAGCTCTGGCGGGTTTTGCCGGTGCCCGGATCGAGGGTGGCGACGGGGGTTTCGTCGGCGTGCAGGCAGGCCTGCTGGTGCAGTTTCTCGCGCAGGCGATCGACCAGCGGCTGCACGGCCACGCCGACCGCACCGACCCAGTCGGCCAGGGTGCTGCATGGCAGTTCAACCCCGGCGCGGGCGTAGATCGCCTGCTGCCGATACAGCGGCAGGTGGTCGCTGTATTTGGCGATGATCACCTGCGCCAACAGCGAGACCGCGGGTACGCCGCGGTCGATGATCGCAGGCAGCACCGGCACGGCCACCACGGTTTCGCAGGCGCGGCAGGCGTACTGCGGGTAGACGTGGCGCTCGACGTGGAATTTGGCCGGGGTGTAGGCCAGCTTCTCGCTGACGTGCTCGCCGAACTTGACCAGGTCGGCGTGGCATTGAGCGCAGGTGCAGTGCTCGGGGTCGTGCACCGTGGTGATGCGCGGCAGGTGCTCCCCAAGTTCCGCACCTAATCACGCAAGTGATTGATATGCCTGCCCCTGCAGGCGAAAAAATGCCACTACAGCGTCACGGGGCGCGGAGGTTGAGGGCTTCGAACAGGCTGAGCTGCTCCGGTGAGGTTTTGCTGACGCCGGTGTAGCTGCGCTCGGCGAGGGTGGCGCGGTGCTGCTGGATGCGCCGCAGCAGCTCCAAGGCGGTGCTTGGGCTGTGCGGGCTGCCGTTGGCTTTCAGGCGTTGCCGCATCACCCGGTGCAGCAGCAGGGCGAGAAAACAGATCAGGCCGTGGGCGCGGATGCGCTCGGGCAGCCGGTGGTAGACCGGTGCGATCTCGATATCGCTCTTGAGCACCCGGAATCCGCGCTCGATGTCGGCCAGTGCCTTGTAGCGTTCGACGATCTGTTGCGGGCTGAAGTCGGCGACGCTGGTCAGCAGCACCAGCTTGCCGTCGACGCGCTCGGCATGGCTGAGTGCCTCTTCATCCAGT
>NZ_JBILJQ010000084.1:0-21268 GCF_044377145.1 Aquimonas sp. | reverse complement strand
CCGCGCAGTCGAGCCTGCGTTGCACTGAACGCAGCACGCGCCACCGGCTATCGTCATCAGCGCCCGCTGGGGGCCCGGATGAGCGTTCGTCGCGCCTCGCATCGGCGACTGCCGGACGATCAACGTGGACGAGGCCAAGTTTCAAGGGTGCGGGGTTTCTTGCATTCCAGTGATAACATTGTGCTCACCGAAACCGCAGGGCCTCATCATGGAAGTCACCATCCGGAAGATGGGCAACTCGCAGGGCGTGCTGATTCCCAAGCCGATCCTTGCTCAGCTGGGGCTTGAGGGCACCGCTGATCTGCAGGTGCGCGATGGGGTGCTCGAGATTCGTCCGGTGCGGCGCAACCCGCGGGAAGGTTGGGCCGAGGACGCGAAGCGCGTGGCGGCTGCGAGCGACGATTCGTTGGTGTGGCCTGAGGTGGGCAATGCCGGCGATGACGAGCTGGTCTGGTAGCCCGTGGCCATCTTCAGGACAGGCGAGATCTGGCTCGCACAGCTCGACCCGACGGTAGGCAGCGAGATCCAGAAGACACGCCCCTGCGTGGTGGTCTCGCCGGACGACATGAACCTGCATCTGCGCACCGTGATCGTCGCGCCGATGACGACGGGATCGCGTCCGGCGAGTTTCCGCATTCCGCTCACCTTCAAGGGCAAGCAGGGGCTGATCCTGCTGGATCAGCTGCGTACGCTGGATGGTGTTCGTCTCGTCAAACGCTTGGGCGCGCTTCGGCCGCAGACCCTGGGCGCGACCTTGAAGACTCTGCAGGACATGTTTGCGCCCTGAGTTCGGCGTCGAAGCGATCGAAACTCGAACGAATCGCGATGCGTGACTCGGCCAGCGGGCGGCCACTTGTGTCCTCGCCTTTGCGGCACGGTGGACTGGAGCAGAGGAGCAAGCTCCGCTCTACAGGTCCGAGGCGTGCCGAGCGCGTGGGGGCGGTCACAACACCCGTAGAGCCGAGCTTGCTCGGCCGCAGCGCTGGGGCTTGCGGCAAGGTCAAGGTTGGACAAGCAAGTTTCCACGTTTCCGGTTGTTCATGGCGCGAACAACGAGGCGGCAACACCTATGGACGTCTGCAGTCCAGTCATCACCCGACCACAGTTTCCGCAATCAACACTTCGGCCGGAATGCCAAGCCCTTGGTGCAACCTGCGAATCATGGCCAGCGTCAGTGGACGCTTGCGGTTCAGCACTTCGTAGACCCGATTGCTCTTGCCGATGAGCGGTTCCAGATCCTTGATGGACAGACCGCTCTGCTCCATCCGGAACTTGATCGCCTCCACCGGATCGGGTGGGGCGATGGGGCAGTATCGGGCTTCCCAGGCTTGGACCAGCGTGGTCAGGATGTCGAGGCGATCGCCTTCCGGGGTGCCGAGGTCGGGGTCGGACTCCATCAACGCAGAGATGTCCTTGAGGGCGGCCTTGTAGTCGGCTTTGGTGTGGATGGGGCGGATGTCCATGCTTTGCTCCGGCCGATCAGGCCATGTCAACGGTTTCCGCATCTACGGCGTCGTAGGCCTTGTGCGTGCCGACGAACTTCACGTAAACGATCCGCAATCTGTAGGCAATCGCGACGATCAATCGATAGTCATTGCCCTTGATGTTGAAGACCACGCGGCGGTTCTTCAGCACACTGGCGCTGCGGTAGTGCGCCTTGATATCGGCGGGCTGGGTCCAGGATGCGTGCGTTGCTTCCTCGTACCAGGCCTGCAGTGGCTGCTCGGCATCCGGGTGCTGTTCCCAGAAGGTTCGCAGGGTGGACACGGCAATCACGCGCATGGGCCGCAGTATGGTCCCGGCTTGGGACCATGGCAAGCGCGGCGATCTGCCCGGCTGGTGCGAGTTGCCAGGCGACGACTCGCTTGAGCGCGATGGCGTTCGCTACGCCCACACCTTCCGATACTCTCGCGCATGCTGCGCAAACCCGATCGGCGCTCGGCCCAGGATGTCCTGGACGCTGGTGGTGATGCGCTCGGCGTAGCCCTGCTTGAAGTAGCCCAGGATCAGCAGCAGGAAGTCGGCGTAGTCGGGTGACAGGCCGGCGGCTAGCAGGCCGGGGCGCATGGCTTCGGGCGGGATGTCCTCAAAGCGGATTGCGCGGCCGCTGGTTTCGCTCAGCAGGGCGGCGACCTGGCCGTGGTCGAGTGCTTCTGCGCCGGTGAGATCGAAGGCACGGCCGTTGTGTGCGCTGTTGCCAAGCACCGCGGCGGCCACGGCGGCGATGTCGCGGGTGTCGATGAAGCTGCCCTTGGCGGTGCCGACTGGCAGTTTGATGCGGCCCTCGGCCAGGATGCTGTGCAGCCAGAAGTTCTGGAAATTCTGCATGAACCAGTTCGGCCGCAGCACGGTGTAGGCCAGGCCACTGCGCTCCAGCTGCAGCTCGGCGCGACGCAGCGGCGACTCGGGATCGGCGTCGGCGCCCATCGCGGTCATCAGCACCACTTTGTTCAGGCCATGACGAACTGCGGCCTCGATGGCCGGTGCCAGTAGCAGGTCCTGTCGGGTGTAGCCGGGCGGGCAGAGCAGGAATGCGCGGTTGGCGCGAGCGAAGGCGGCGACGATGCCGGTGCCGTTGCCGAGATCGATATGGACCTGGTCGGGCTCGGTAGCGGCGCCGTGGGTGGCGCGCAGCACGTGCTGCCCATCGGCTTGCAGCAGCCGCGCGAGCTCGCTGCCGATCTGGCCGCGGGCGCCGAAGATCAGGGTGGTCGGGGTGGTCGAGGGGGTCATCAGGCTGCTCCAGCGTGGGGGTGGAGTGCAGGATGAATCTCGAAGTTCTGAACGAGAATGGCGATTATCGCGAGATACATGTTAGAAAGTTCAGGGCCTCCACTCTTCCGACCAGTGCGCCATGGACCTGCTGACCGATCTGCTGCGCCACGCCGGGCTGAGCCGACGCCTGTTCGACAACAGCGCGCTGCAGCCCGGGCGCGAGCTGCCGTTTCCCTGCGAGCGCAGCTTCGGTTTCCACGTGGTGACCCGTGGCCCGGTGTGTCTGCATGTCGATGGCAGCGACACCAGCCTGCAGCTCGTCAGCGGCGACATCGCCCTGATGGCGCGCGGCTGCCATCACCGGCTCAGCCTCAGTGCGCGCGATGGCCGGCCGGTGGGCGAGGGCGCGCAGGTGCTCAGCGCGGCGTACCAGCTGTGGAATCCGCCGATGCATCCGTTCTTCGCCGAGGTGCCGGACTGGCTGGTGCTGCGTATTGATGAGCGCCCGCGGCTGGGCCCGGTCGGCTTGCTGGTGGAACTGATGGCGACCGAGCTGCAGGCGCCAGGTGCGGGTTCGGAAACGGTGTTGAACGGCCTGCTGGACGCGGCGTTCTCGTACCTGTTGCGCGAGCTGCTGGCGCGTGCCGCCGACGGCCCGGGTTTCGCCAAGGCCCTGCGCAGCCAGCCGGTGAGCCGCGCGCTGCAGCTGTTGCACCAGCGCTGCGCTGACGAGTGGACGCTGGAGGGCCTGGCCCGCGAGGTTGGCCTGTCGCGCACGGCCCTGGCGGTGAAGTTCCGTGAGGCGCTCGGCGACACGCCGATGGGCTACCTGCGTCGGCTGCGCATGCAGCGCGCTACGCAGCGCCTGATCGATACCGACCTGCCGCTGGAGCGCATCGCCAGCGAGGTCGGCTATCAGGACGCGTTCGGATTCTCGCGCGTATTCAAGAAGACCCTGGGCGTGTCACCGCGCGACTACCGGCGGCGTGAAAGCGCGGATGCGCAGTCGGCTTTGCGTTTGACGGCGCGGGTGGTGGGTTGAGGGCAAGTGGAACCGTCAGCCTGCTGCGGCCGCTGCTGGAGCCGCGTGATTGCAGCGCGCTCGGGAAGTTCGGAGATGCCCACCTCGCCAAGCGTCCTTCAGTCCGCGCATCGGGCGTTGCCGCGAACGCCCCATGACACGCTGATGATCGCGTCTGGTTGCTCGGCCACCGCATTCGTACTTCGCACCCGTCGAGTTCAGGCGTCGGGCGCGGCCGGCATGATTCGGTTGCGCCCCGCCGCCTTGGCCGCATACAGCTGCGCATCGGCACGCTGGATTAGCAGGGCGGTGTCCAAGCCAGCGCCTGGCACCAGGCTGACCAATCCGATGCTGATGCTGAGCCGGTCGACGCCTTCGATATCGTTGCGGCGCAGGGTGCGCGCATGCAGGCTCTGCTGCAGCTCCGTGGCAACGGCACGGGCGCCGGCTTCATCGGTGTCCGGCAGAATCAACGCGAACTCCTCGCCGCCGTAGCGTGCAGCCAGGTCGCCCGGGCGCCGCGCGCATGCCTTCAACAAGTGGCCGACCTCGCGCAGGGCCTGATCACCTGCGGGGTGGCCATAGTGATCATTGAAGCGCTTGAAGTGATCCAGGTCGCACAGCAGCAGGGCGACAGGTGTGCTCCTGCGCGCCGCGTTGCGCCAAGCGTCATCCAGTGCCTGATCGAACCCGCGGCGGTTGGCGGTGCCGGTGAGTGCGTCAACCCGGCTCAGCTGCTCCAGCTGCTCATTTGCAGCGCTGAGCTCGGCCGTACGCTCGGCCACGCGGCGCTCGAGGCTCGAAATCAGTTCGAGCAGCTGCGCTGCAAGTTGAGCCAGGCGCTGCTTGAGGAGGTGGATCTCGCGGATGTGACTTGAGCGGTTCGATGGCCGCGCGAGGCCCTCCAGATCGCCGGAGGCAGCCCCGCGCGAAATCGATACGACCGGCCCGGAAACCAGCCGCGCAAGCGAGCCACCGATCACCGCAACGGCCAGCACGGTGGCCAGCAGCACCCACAGTACCTGCCGACTGCCGCGGACTATCGGCTCGATGAAGGCGCCTTCCGGCAGTGCAACGCCGACCAGCCACTGCAGGCCATGCGGGCCTGCGATGCGGCGTAACGAAAACAGATGGCGTTCCTGCCCGAACTCCAGCACGCCGCGTTGATGTGGGTCGTCGTTGTGCAGGTGCGGTGCGAACGCGGTCAGCGCGGCTGAGCCCTGATTGAACAGGGTGCTGCGCTCGGTCGAGCCGGATGCTCCATACGTGACCGTTCCGACTCCGCTGGCGGCCAGCAGGACGCCGTCGGATTCTGCGAGGAACCCGATCCCGCGATCGGGGAGTTCGAGGCCGGCGACGAACTCGTGGATGTGCTCCAGCGCAAGCCCCACAGCGACCACTGCCAGCAACTCGCCCGCTGCGTCTCGAACCGGCGCGCTCAGGCTCAGGCCCAGGCTGTCGAAGCCGACATAGCGTGATGTGCTGCCCCAACGCGGCGCTGCCGACTCGAGCACCGACTGCATGAAGGGCCGTTGCCGCGGGTCATAGGCCAACGGGCCCTCGATGCGCTCGCCCAGGCTGCCATCGGCCTGCAGCGGGTGGGCTGTCAATTGGAATGGTGCCTCATGGAAGTTGATCGCGATCTTGGGTGGTCGCTGATCGGGCGGGCGCACTGCGGCGATGTAGCGTCCGTCAGCCAGAGCGTAGGTTACGAAGGTGACGTGCGGCATCTGCTCAAGTTGAGTCATCAGACGCGGCGCCGCTGCGCGGGGGTCGTCCATCGGCAGGCGGCCATCCAGCACTGCGGCCTGGTTGGCATCGGTCAAGCGCGCAACCGACTGCAGATGGCCGTGAACCTGACGCTCGATACGCAGGCCGATTTCATCGGCATAGGCCTGCGCGAGCCGGTCTCCCGCCACGCGCGCGTGGTGATGGGATGACATCCCGATGACGCCCGCTGCCAAGCTCAGCAAGGCGACAAACGGCATCACCAAGGCGAGCCAGAGCGGGATCGAACGAATGCCCAGCATTGCGTGGTTGGGGTTATCTGCGGGGCCGGCAGGTTAACCCATCGAGTTTCGGGAGTGCTTGGTGGCGCTGCAGCAAAACTGTGCACGGCGCCGACGCTCACGCTCGATATCCTGCGTGGCTTTGGCGGGCGGGACGGTTGGGGAAAGGCTATCTCAAGGCATCTGCAGACGCGGACATCGGCCACGCGCCGATAGCAGGCCATCCTTGGCCTGCCAACTGGCTCTCCCTACGCGTACTCAGCGCTGCGGCGCCTGCAGCCAGCGCGAAACGAAGCCTGCGATGACCGCGCCGACGATCGGCGCGAGCCAGAACAACCACAGCTGGGTCAGTGCGCCGGCATCGGCGAACAGGGCGACGCCGGTGGAACGGGCCGGGTTCACCGAGGTGTTGGTGACCGGGATGCTGATCAAGTGGATCAAGGTCAGCCCCAGGCCAATCGCGATCGGCGCAAAGCCCGCCGGCGCCGCCTTGCTGGTGGCGCCGAGGATGATCAGCAGGAAGAAGAACGTCATCAGCACTTCGGTGGTCAGCGCGGCCTGAAGGCTGTAACCGCCGGGCGAGCGTTCGGCGAAGCCATTGCTGGCAAAACCTCCGACCTCGGCCCCGGCCTTGCCGGTCGCGATCAGATACAGCGCCGCGCCAGCAGCAATCGCGCCAAGCACCTGGGCGGCGATGTAGGGCGCAAGGTCTTTGGCCGCGAAACGGCCGGCCGCCCACAGGCCGAAGCTGACCGCCGGATTGAAATGTCCGCCCGAGATATGGCCCACCGCATAGGCCATGGTGAGCACGGTCAGACCGAAGGCCAGCGACACCCCGACCAGGCCGATGCCCAATGGGTTGCCGTCGCCGCCGAACTGCGCCGCCAGCACCGCACTGCCGCAACCGCCCAGCACCAGCCAGAACGTGCCGAAGAACTCAGCCGCCAATCGTTTGATCATCGTGATATCCCCCAACTGCATCGACTCGGCCGCCGCGGACTGCGGCGACAACGGTGCTCTTGCGAGCATCTCTCACCGCCCGGCGCGGCGCACGGGGGCGTTGATCGGGTGTGCGATCGGCCACGCTGGCGCGGCCTGGATCGTTATGGCGCGACGCTATCCGAACGAAGCTGCGTCGGCAAGCCTGAGAGTTTTTGAGAGAATCACGCGTCTGCCGTGATTGCGGTCGGCGTTACGCTCAGTCGAGCGCGCTCGGCTCAACGGGCGTTGCTTTTCGCCAGCGCAGATGTGGCTGGCGCTATGTCAGGCGCGGCGCTGATCTATATCGCCTCGTTCGCCCTGCTTGCAGTCGGCAGCTGGGCGGTGACGCCAGAACGCGGGTTGCACCGCGCATGTTTGGCGCGGCTCGGGCGGCCGTCTAGGAGAGCCGGTTCCGCGGGGCGCTGTTCCTGGCACTTGAGCGCGCCTGCCGCATTGAGGCCGCGCTGTGGCTGCAGTCGCCGGCGATCTCGGCAACTCAAGTCGCCAAGCTGGACGACCAGATGGGCGCTTCAGCATCGCCGTAGTTGTCGTGTCCGCGGCGGCGCAGCACTTGGTGGTTCCGGGGCGGTGTGCGCTGCGGCTCCTGCGGCGCATTGAAGGCGCCGCCCCGGCATTGAGTGCAGCGTGTTCTGGCAAACGAGCGCCATCGATCGAATCCGGGTGGAATGGCGAACGTCGTTGATGCGCTGCGGCTCCAAAGCCCCGCGCCTGACGTCGAGGCGCACGCGAACGACGCGGCATCCAGCACTCAAGGCAGCCACAGCGCCTTGCACCTGCGCAGCCAATCCTTGCGGTCGGCGATGCCGATCTGGCCGCCATTGATCCGCTGCGTTACCTTCTCGACCGAGTCGGAATCGGCGAACGCGTTGCACCCTTTCCAAGTCCACAGAGCTGCAGCGACCTTCAGTGCCCAATCGGCGCTGATGACAAGGTCGGGGTCGGTTTCGAAATCCGGTGCCGTCGGGTCGTGGCGACGAAGCTCAGCGCTCACCTGTCGGTAGCCGTCGCGTCCGGTGACTTGCAGCATTCCGCGGCCGCGGAACCGAAAGCCATCGCCCGGCGCGGTGTTGCCCAAGCGGCCGCCATAGACTTCGTTGGCCAGCTTCTCGGCGTTGTTGGCATAGAGCGCGGGATCGAGCGGACCGGTGGGGCGGAACCGCCTCGGCCACACTTTCGGCAGGCGTGCGGCACTGTAGTTCAAGTTCTCGAACTGGATGGTCAGTCCCCCGCATTCATGCAGCACCTGCGCCATGAAGTGGGTCACGCGGAGTGCGCTTGCGCTGATTCCGGCGGCGTCGAGCACGGGCTGGCCGTGAGCGAACGCGTCGCGGTAGCTGGAGCGAGCATTCGGTGCGAGACGCACAATGTGTTGAAGTTCGACATCGACCATTGTCTGAGCACTCCTTCTGGATTTGTCCTCAGGAGACCTGAGCGTGCGAAACATCCCAGTCAGCAAGCAGCGCGGTCCCCCGGCTACGCCCGCGCCCGCCTCAGGGTTCAATTGGCGCCGAACAACGCATGGTCCAGAGACGAGTCGAGTATGAATCGAAGCCGCGACCTGCACACAGTACCCACTCGTGGTGTTCGACTTCCCGCGGGAGCTTGCTGGCGCGGATCGCCCGAAAATGCGCCAGGTTGCCGCGCAGCAGCGGCAGCAAGTCGCGTCGAACCTGTTTCGCCAGGTCGGCAAACAGCGTTGCCAAGTGCTGTGGCAGCGCATCCTGAGCGGTCTGATCCAGCCGTGCCAGGTCCAGCACTTCGCTGGAGGGCGCATGCAAGCAGAGCGTAGTCGTCGGTCACGAAGCCGCAGAACAAAGGCATACACGGTGCCACGGCCGCCGCCGAACACCTGCTCGATCTGCTCGCGCGCGCCCCCACGTGTGTGTGCTTCGCCGGTGTCCTAGCCGGCGCAGCCGCGCTCGCGGCTGCCGCGCGAATAGTGATGGCTCGGCACCAGCCATACCCGACGCCCGTCGAGCCTCTGTCGCAGCACCCAGCCCGACAGTACCTCGCCCAGATGTGGCTAGCCGAGATCCAAGCGCCCGCCGAGCTTCCGGGACGGCTGAATCAGGCCGATCGGCGTGCCTGTCGCGTAGGCGAAAGTCGAGCCAGCCTTTGATGCACTTGAGCGCGGCCAGTGCGGTCGGATGTGAGGCGGGGTAGCGCTCGTGCTCGAGCACGGCTTCCGGTGCGCTGTACTGCTGCGAGTGCTGCTCGGCCCGCGCGAGCCGCCAGCAGCCGGCCGATCCGTTGTTGAATGGGCAAGGCGTGACAGGGCTCGGAGCGCCCTGGCGACCGGCTTGGACCTTGGTCGAGTCGCGGACGGGTCCGGCCGTGTGTCGCGCAAACGAAAGAGGGCCGACTGTCATCCAGCCGGCCCTCGGTTTCAGTGGCGTTGGTCGCGGACTAGCTGCGGGCGCGAGCGCCGAACAACATGCCCATGCCGAGGACGCTCAGTACCAGCAGCAGCATGGCAATCGTGCCCGTGGCGGGGACGGTGACCGCTGAGACAACCGGTGCGCCGACCGTGGCGCTCAGGGGGTAGGTGAACGGTCCACCTGAAGCAGTCGTTGTGCAGCTGAGGCTTCCTGCAAAGGTGCCAGCGGTCGAGCCGGTGTACGAGACAGTCACGGTCCCTGCGGTGCCGGCGGTCAGATTCAGCGGGTTCGGCGTCACGCTGAAGCCCGCACCTGTCGCCGTGCAGTTCACCACTGCGGGACCACCGGCGGCAGTGAAGCTCAGCGTCGAGGACGAGCTGCTGGCGGGAAGCGTAACGCGCGGCAGCGTAACGGCGGTGCCAGAAGCGGTTCCGGCGTTGACGGCGGCCACGGCGGTCGCAGCGGGGCAAGTCAAGGCCCAGCTGCGAGTGAAGGGCGAACCCGTGACGGTCGGCGTCGCGGTTTCCGTGCAGGCCAGGGTCGCCGTGGCCGCAGCGCCGCCGCGGGTGCAGGTCAGGCCGATGGAGCCTGTTGTGGTGGTGGTATTGAAGATTCCGTTGGCCGGCGTGGTGGTGACTGCACCAAAAGACGCAGCACCTGGGCCGGTGATGGCGCAGCCGGTCACCGCCGACTGACCGGTAGCGGCGGCACCCGCCGACGTGATGGCGATCGTGGTGGCGGCTGCACCCGCCGCGCCGGCCGGGAAGGTCACGCCCGCGGCGGTGGTCGGGCTGTAGGTCAACGTTGGCGCGGTGGCAACGGGCGGTCCGCAGGCGGCGACCGTGATGGCCACGCCGGTGTTTTCGTAGCGGTAGCACACGATGGTGGCCGGGAAGCCGCCCGACGCTCCTGTCTGGACGCGCGCGTAGCCATAATTTATCGAGCTGGTGGCCTCATTGAAGAAGCGGAAGCCCAAGTAGTTGTCGCCCGCGAGGACGAATGGCGTGCCGGTGGTGCCTGCTGTGGTGACCACGCTGAAAATGGAACTCGACGACACCGTTGCACCTGGCGCCAGAGCGAGATACGGGCCAGTGGTCGCTGACGAAACTGCTCCGAACGAGTTCGCCGGTGCGCTTGGCCAGAAGAACCGCAGAGCCGAACCACCTGAGTATGGATCGATGTCCCAGCCGGAAGTGCTGGCGCCTGCGGTGCCGGTCGCACCGGTCACCAGATTGACGTACACGCCATCAATAGTGGCAGGCACCGAAACATTGGTGGCGGGTCCGTCAACAACGGCGGCCATGGCGGGCAGGGCGCAAAGGCACAGAGCTGCGGCTTGAACGAGCAGCGCATTGCGGCTGACTCGCCGTTTGGCGAATGAGTTGGAGTACATGAGTTGTGTGGTCCCCGAGTGCGTGAGTGGTGAAATGCGGCGCCAGTGCTCTGTGTCCCCCACAGCGCAGACCCGCGTACGCGTCGAACTGGATCGACGGCGCGTTGAGACTACCACCACCGGAATTGTCGCGCTGCAACGTCAGATGCTGCTGACTGGGCGCCGGTTCGACGCAGATCAGGGGGGCGCTTGCGCCCGCTGAAGTGCGCTGCGCAGGGGGTCCAGCAGCGGTCCGTAGCGCTTCGCCCGGGTTGACGTCTGCCGCATCGGCTGTCGAACCTGCAGCGCGCTGGGGGTGCGGATTGCGCGGCTGGCGTTCTGGAAGTCCAGGCAGGTGGCATCGAACGGCAGCTCGCAGAAGGCCAGCAGATCGCGAATCTGTGCTTCAGGCTGGGCGACCAGGGCTTCGTAGGTCTGAATTCGCACATGGGCGGAGTGCGAGCGAGCCCAAGAGTCGCCGAGCCGCTCGCAGGCCTGCCAGTATTGGGCGAGGCCATCGAACCCATAGCTGAAGCTCGCTAACCCGGGGGCAAACAGCTGCTTGTAGCAGGACCAGCAGGTCTCCAGGGGCTCGCGGCGGCAATCGATGATGCGCGCCTCCGGCAGCATTGCCCGAATGGCGCCGACGTACAGCCAGTTGTCCGGCAGCTTGTCGGTGGCGATCGACTTGTGCTGCCGCCAGCGCGCGCTCAGCTGCAGATACTGCTGGCCGAGGCGCGTCCAGTCGTCCGCACTCGCATCACACACCCAAGCCGGGAACGGCCGACCGCGACGACGCGACTCCGCCTCGATCACTTGGCCCAGGTAGGGCAGTTCGCTGGCCCCTTCGACCGCGGGATGCGCCGCCAGCACCTGCTCGATCAGCGTACTGCCGGAGCGGGGCAGGCCGACCAGAAAGATCACTTCGCGCCCCTGCGGCGATGCCTGCGCGATCGGCGGGTGCTCAAAGGCCGCACGGATGGTTTCGATACGACTGGCAAAGGCCGCCCCATTCCACGGGTTTGCTGCACGCGCCGCCACATTGGCTCGGTGGAATGCGGCGAGGGCGCGCTCGTACTCGCCGGCATCTTCCAGCGCTTGGCCCAAGGCGAAGTCCAGCAGCTGCCGGTCTGCGGCGGCGAGATTCGGTCGCTGCGCTGCGGTGTCGAGCTGCTGGCGTTCGGTCTCGCTCAAGGGCACCGTCTTGAGGTCGACCAGCGCAAACCAGGCTCGTGCGGTCTCGCGGCCCGACGCGATCAGCGAGCGGCAGTCTGCCGCTGCGGCCTCCGCGTGGCCGAGCGCCTTGTGACAGCGCGCGCGTTGCAGCAGCGCGACCGCTGATTGCCGATCCAGCCGCAAGGCTGTATCGACCGCCTGCAGCGCCTCGTCGTAGAAGCCTTGGCGATCGCACTCGATGCTGAGCTTCAGCCAGTGGCTGGCGCTACCCTCGCAGTTCGCTGCTCTCTGGAAGCTCTGGCGGGCGCGAGCGGTATCGCCGGCGTTGCCCTGCGCAGCTCCGAGCATCGTCCATAGCGGCAAGTCGTCGCCGCGCTGTGCTGCGGCCAGGCTCAGCGCCCGCACTGCCTCTGTCCACGCTCCGGATTCTGTGTGCAACACGCCCAGCCAGAACTGCACCTCCGGATGGTCGGGCGCATGCTGGTGCAGCCGCGTAAGCTCAAACGCAAACCCATGCCGATCACCCGCGGCATGCAGGCGCATGACCTGTCGCATCATCACTACGAGGGCGGGGGCCAGACCGCGCAAGCGCTTGCGCAGATCTGCGGCCAGGGCATCGCTGGCGGGTCGTGTCGAAGTTTGGGATGGCATGTGGCGAGTATGCCGTCATCGCGGCCGCGCTGATGGGGTTCGAGTCGTCCGCATGGCGAGTGACAAGCCCGGCGCGGCCGGGTGGGCGAGGGCAGAGCCGCGAGGGCCGCCGAGCCGATGTGGTCGACCACGACGGCTGAGGGGCAAGGACCGTAGCGTGCGATCGCTCCGTACCTGCTCAACGATCCGGGGTGTCGGCGGTGGCGATGTTCGTCGCGGCGAGCAATCAGCGTGCCGACGCAGACAGTCTCGCCACGTCGACACCGGCACCGCTGCCTATGCCAGTCACCGCAGCTCGATTCGATCCGCCGCACAGGGTTCACACCAGGCGCTGATCCACCACCGCGACGCGGCCCGCGTACGTCGTCAAACCCACCGCGTCGGGTTTCGCAACGCGGCTCCGTGTCCCCCCGTGGATGCAGCTGCTCTCCGCTGCCCGCTACCCCCGACCGGATCCGGATCCGGACCACACACGCAGCGTTGCGGAGCAGACCTCATGAACAGTCTCCTTGAATCACGGTTCCAGCGGCCGGCCGCTTTCGCGGCCTTGGCGCTTGTACTCGCCGCAGCATCCGGCGCGGCACACGGCGAGGTCTGGCCCGGCGTCGCGCCCTGCAACGGGACGCTGCAGGCCTGTGTGGACAGTGCCGCCGCGGGCGCCGTGATCGAGATCGCCAGCAATACGCCGATCACGAGCGGGCTCAGGCTGCAGCAAAGCGTGACGCTGCGCCCTGCCGCAGGCTTCCGGCCGGTGTTCGCCTCGTCGATCGAAGGGACTTTTCTGAGTTCGGCCGCGACGCTGGTGACCATCGAGGATCTCTCGGTGCGCGATGGCACGATCTATCTGTCGCATCGGGGCACCGGCAGCACCCGGATCAACGTGCGCAGGATCGAGATTCTGAACACTGCCCCGTCGGCCACCTTTGGCATCGAAATTGACTCATTGGGCAGCGGACCGATGACGGTCGACGTACGCGAGAACCGTTTCGAGCGCCGTGGTGGGGCGGCGGGACCGATCACGCTCAGCGCGGGCATTGGCAGCGGCCCTGTCGACGGCACCATTGCCTTCAACCAGGTGCGCATGCCGGACAACTCCTCGTCGGCGTGGGGAATCGTGGTGGCCCGCAGCTCCAACGTCGACATCACCGCCAGGGTGTACGGCAATGAAGTCCGCGGCGATTTCGTCCGCGGACAGATCGGCGTGGTAGGCGACGCCAGCGGTGTCGCGGGGGCGGGCAGGACGCGTGCAGATGTAGCGAGCAATGTGCTGGTGGGTCGAACAGGCAGCGGCGCCGGTATCAGCGTGCGCGGCGACAATGCCGAGGTCACCGCGCGTGTCTACAACAACACCATCGTCAATCGCGGCACCGCCATCGAGTATGCCAAGTGGCCGAGCACCGGCACGCCGGACCTGCGCGGCACCATCGTCAACAACCTGATCGCTCACAGCAGTTTTCGCGGCGTCAGTCTTGCCGACGCCGGCGCCGTTACCAACAGCCACAACCTTGTTTTCGACAGCGGCGCCAGCCTGGGCTTCACCCCCGGCGCAGGGACGATTACCAGTGATCCGCTGCTGCTGTCGCGCACGAACCCCTGGCTGCGCGCCGGCTCGCCGGCGATCGACGCGGGGGACACCACGTTCGGCGGGCTGGCGCCGGCATTCGCTGGCATGCCGCAGCTCGATGGCGATGGCATGCGACGCAGAATCGGCAGCGATATCGACATCGGCGCGCGCGAATTCGGCGACGTCTCGCTGCTGCACCGTGCCACCTCCGGCAACACCAGTGCCCACGTCACCGCGCTTGACGATCCGTCGTTCAATGCCGATCCGGCAGCGCGCGTGTTCACCACCCCGAACTTCAACGCCGGTGCAGCGACGGGCGGGCTCGCCTACAGTCGTCCGCACGGCGTGTTCTATTCGTTCCCACAGTGGCGCATCTTCAGCCAGGATTTTGTAGCGGTACCGATCGGCACCACCTTCAACGTGTTCAGTCCGCAGGAGGGGCCTGGCGTGATCGGACACGTCACCACCGCCGACAGTGTCAGCATCTTTGCCAGCTTCGCCAGCGTCATCGACAACACCTCGCTCAACAATCAGCCCGGGAAGTTCGTTCTGGTGACGCAGAACTGGACCAGCGGCGGGATGTCCATCTACAACCCGCAGCCGGTGGGAGTGTTCTACTTCTCGCCGCCCGGCGGGCCCGGCAACTGGGGAGTGACGAATATGGCGCCGGCGCCGTCCGACATGCCGATCGGGGTTGGCTTCAACCTCTACTCGCAGGACCCCAGCCCGAACGCGTACCGCGCTGTCGCCACCGAAGCCAACCGCAGTGGCCAAGCGCTGGTGCTCGCCCATCCGCTGCTCGATGCGAGGCCGTGCGCGCAGGTTCATGCGACGCGCATCTTCAACGGCCCGCAGATCCCTCAGCATTTCGATGTGCGCTACCTGCCGGACGTCGGGCGCTGGGCGATCCTGCAGCAGAACGTTGTGCAGATGCCGCTGGGCAGCGAGTTCTTCGTGCTGGTCAATCCGCGGCAGGTGCACGAGTGCAGCAGCCCGATGTTTGCCGACGGATTCGAGGCGCCCAGCATCTGATGCCGCAGGCCTGGAGCCTGATCGCCGCGCGTTCGCAGCATCTTGCCGCCGCGGCGCGCGGCGCCTGCTGCGCGCACCAGGGCCGGCATCCGCGGATGCCGGCCGCTGTGGATGCTACGGACGCGTCAGATCGTGCGGCGATGAATCGCCGGCATCGCATTCGTCCCAGGGCGATGCCCGCGTCATCGCCAACACCCATTCACTCCAGCTTTTCGAGCCGGGCACCTGTGGGTTCGCCAGCCGTGTTGGCGCTGAACCGCACACCGGGCGACGCACCTGAACCTGGCTCCGCGCGCGCGGACCTGACCGAGGGCTTCACGTGCCGCAAGGCGCTTGGAGGCCATGCGTCGCACCCTCTAAAGTGCTCGCCCGCGGGCGGTCAGGGGATGCACATGACGCAAGGCTGGGATGCATCGGCACAGGCGTGGATCGACGTCATCGGCAGCGAGGGCGACTGGGGCCGGCGCTACGTGCTCGATGCGCCGATGCTGCAGCGGGCGCGCGGGCGCGGTTTCCGGCGCGCGCTGGACATCGGCTGCGGCGAGGGCCGCTTCTGCCGGATGCTGCGGGCCCAAGGCATCGAGAGCGTGGGCATTGACCCCACGCGCGCGCTGATCGAAGAGTCGCGTCGCCGCGACCCCGACGGCGACTACCGCGTCGCCGCCGCCGAGTCGCTGCCGGTGGAGGACGCGAGCTTTGATCTGGTGGTGTTCTACCTGTCGCTGATCGACATCGCCGACCTCGATGCCGCCCTGCGGGAGGCGAAGCGCGCGCTGCGTCCGGGAGGCAGCCTGCTGATCGCAAACCTGCAGGGCTTCAACACCGCCGCTGTGGGGCAGGGCTGGAGCCGCGAGCCCGATGGCAGCCGCCGCTTCAGCATCGACCACTACCTGCAGGAACGCCCGACCTGGATCGCCTGGCAGGGCATCAGCATCTGCAACCACCATCGCCCCCTGCAGCGCTACCTGCAGGCCCTGCTGCAGCTGGGCTTTGAATTGCGCCACTTCGCCGAGCCCGAACCGCAGGGCGTAAGCGGCGAGAAGGCCGACCGCTATCGCCGCGCGCCGAATTTCCTGGTGATGGAGTGGGAGCGGGGTTGAGTGGCGCGTTCCCCTCGCCAAGCGGTTATGCGGGTGTTTGCGGGGCTGATGGTCGTCTGTGACCGGGCCGGCAATCGGTGCCGCGCGAAGCCAGTCACTGGCGTCGTCGGTTCATCTGAACAACCCACCCGGCGCGGGCTCTCCGATGCCTAGACAGATCAGGCAGCCACCCAGCCTTGAACACCCCACGTCAACGCCGGAACGGCGCGACGTGGGGTGCTCTGCATCACTCGAAGCCGTTGCGGAAGATGGCGTCGGGCCGCTCGTAGAAGACGTTGCCAATCAGGCGCCGCGAAACGAAGAGGCTGCCACCGGGGGTGAACGGCGCCTGCTTCGCCTCGCCGGTGGTCAGCTGCAGGTTGCCATTGCCGTAGGTGGTGAGGGGGGTGAGTCCCGAGCCAAGATAGGCCGGTGACGTGTTCACGAACACCAGGCCGATGCCGATGGTTTCGCCTGCGATCATCGGCAGGTCGGGGATCGCAATCGGCAGGGAGACCTGCCCCGTAGCCCCCTGGCGTGCATCGACGGTGGCGTGCAAGGTCCAGCCCGCGCCGCTGCTGGTCGGCCCGGTGCTGGCGGTACCGCCGAGCGTGCTGCCGCTGCGGGTGTACACCCGCACCTGGAAATCGGTGTTTGCGGCCGCCAGCGTGGCGGTGTTCAGTCCGGTCACCACCAGATCGCTCTGGGCCTGCAGATCCAGGAACATGCCAAAGCCAGCTGATCCGCCGTTGTCGCTCGGGCCGGGCGCTGCGGGCAGACGCTCACCCGGCAGACGCCAGCTGAGCGAGCCGACCAGCGCGCGCGAGCCGAACACGCTGCTGCTGGTAGTGAAGGGCGTCGTCATCGCCTGGCCGGTGATCAGGCTGAGGCCGGAGCTGGTGTAGCTCTCCTGCGGCGCCGTGCCGATCCCGAAGTATCTCGGCCCCGCGCCCAGAAAGCGCAGCCCCACGCCCAGGGTCTGGCCTGGAATCACCACCAGATCCGGCAGCGCAATGGGCAGCGAGACCTCACCGGGCCCTTGGCGCGCGCTGACGGTGCCCATCAACGTCCAGCCGGCCGTTGAGGTCGCCGGACCGCTGCCCACCACGTTACCCAGCGCGGTGCCTGCGCGGGTATAGACCTGGATCTGGAAATTCTCACCCGGCGGCGCCTGGCTCGCGATCGTCATGCCGTTGACTACCGCGCCGGTCGCGGACTGCAGATTGAAGAACATGCCCGAGCCGATTCCTCCGTTATTGTCGCTGGGGCCGGGATTGGCCGGCAGCACCGCATCGTCCAGCCGGTACATCACCGTGCCAACGAGCGCGCGCGAGCTGAAGAAATTGCCTCCGGTAGTGAATGGATTCGAGCGGGCGTCACCTGTTCGCAGCGTCAGGTTCGGGTTGACGTAGGTTTCCAGCGGTGGCGACGCCAGCCCGAAATAGTTCGGGGCAATGTCCAGAAACTCGACAGCCACCCCGACCACTTGCCCGGCCGCGATCTTGATCTCGGGAATCGTGATCGGCAGAGACACTTCGCCGCTGCTGCCCTGCATTGCGGTCACCGTTCCCAGAACAGTCCAGCCGGCCGGCGAACTGCCGGGCCCGCTGGCCACGGGGCCGCCCAGCGCCGTGCCGGCGCGCGTGCTGATCCGGATGTTGAACGTCGCGCCCGGCAATGCATCCGTGGCGGCAGTCAGCCCGGTGACGACGACGCCGGTGCTGGCTTCAAGATCGAACAGCAGAGCGCCACCGATAAAGCCACCGTTGTTTGAAGGCCCCGGGTTGGCCGGCAGGGCCGCATCCGCTGAGCGATACACGATCGAACCCACCAGCGCGCGCGAGCTGAAGTAGCTGCCGGCTGCGGTGAACGGAGCCCCGCGGGCGTCGCCCGTGCGCAGCCTCAGATTGGCATTGCTATAGGTCTCGATCGGAGCCGCCCCCGAACCGAAGTAGCTGGGCGTGGTGTCGACGAACTCGACTGCAACACCCACCACCTGGCCGGCAGCGATCGGAATCTCGGGAATGCTGATCGGCAGGGAATTCTCACCGCTGCCTTGGGTCGCTACGGCGGTGCCCAGCACGCGCCAGCCTACGGCCGAACTCCCCGGCCCAGAAGTTGCTGACCCCCCCAATGCCGTGCCATTGCGCGTGCTGATGCGGACGGTGAACGTCGTACCCGGCGCTGCCGTTGAGGCTGTGGTCAGGCCCGTCACCACCACCGACGTCTGCGCCTCCAGATCGAAGAGCAGGGCGCTTCCGACGTTGCCGCCGTTGTTGGATGGCCCGGGATTGGCGACCAGCGTGGCCTGCGCATGCAGTCCCTGTGAGGCAAGCAGGCAAAGCAACATGCCGAGTAGAGCGGTCCAGAAACGCATCGAAGTCTCCCTGCTGCGTGGAAAAGGATTGAACAGCTGCTAACGGCCGGACTTCAGGCCCAGCGCGGTATCGCCACGACAAGCGGCCACGCCACCCATTCGCGGTACGCCTCGATCGGGACACGCGATCAGATGATCTGCCGCTCGGGTGAGCCCAAGCGACTGGGGAAGAATGCACGAGGTCGCTGGCGGCTGCGCTCGCGCTGACTTCGGATGCGCCCCCGGCCAGGTCGACGACCCGGCGGGCCACCCAATCCGATTGTTGCGCACGCGTCGTCTGCCGTCCGACGGGCGAGTGCACGGGTGTATGAACGCAGCGCGTGCGCCGGAGCGCATCGATTGAACGCCCTCATGGCGCGGCTCTGGAGCAGCAGGCTGGTCGATGGCGGAAGCCCTTCTGGGTGGCGCGCTAACCGGGTTACGGATAATGGCCTCGAATCTGGACATCCCTCAAGCTTCTGACGTGCACGCCGGCTTCGGCCGCGCTGTGGGCGATCGGCTTCGATCGGCCAGTGCTTGATCGATCGGGCCACGGCGCAGCAGCGAAAGACCGAACGCGACAGCGCAGGCGCGTCGACGGCTGGACGCGCGGTTGCCAGCGTGCAGATGGGCGATGAGCGATGGAATCGGCAATTGGCGCGGGGAAGGGGTTGCTGAGGGCTCAGGAAGTGGGTGGGTCGCAGTGTCGATGCCGACGCGCCGGGCCTGCGGAGAGCAGGATCTGATCCGCCGCTCCGTTCCCTACTCAGCCGCTGACTCTCGGCTTCCCGGTTGTTGCTCTGCGCCGTGCGATCAACATCAGCCCACCCAGCGCACAAACCACCGCCAGCACGCAGGCGAGGGCGATCAGTGGCGCGGCCTGAATCAGCAGCCAGCCATACGCGAGGTCCTGTCGCAGGTGCTGGATGGCTGCGGCATCAGCCAACAACACATGGAGCGCGAGCCATCCGAGCACGCTGCTCGCGGCCAGCGCGACGACTACCAGCAGTATCTGCAGCAAGCGCATGCAGGCGAATCCTTGGTGTCAACCGAAAGCAGACCTCAGGGTACAGTTCCACGGGACCGAACCGCACCCGGCGCACGGCTGCACGCACACATCAGCGCGCTGTTCCGTCGCCCCACCTGCTGAAACCCCAGCCACGAGTCCGCCCGCAATGACGATCGCAGCACACCGCACCTGGATTCCGCTGGCTCTGCTTGTCGTCGCTGTTGCCGCTGGATGCGCCCAGACTCCGGCACGCACTGAGGCACCACGCATCCAGGCACCACGCGCCGAAACACCGCGCAGCGAAGCCATGGTCGCCGCTGCCGATCCGCTGGCGGTCGAAGCGGGGCTTGAGATCCTTCGCGAAGGCGGCAGTGCGGTCGATGCCGCGATCGCGGTGTCGCTGACGCTGGGTCTGGTCGAGCCGGAATCCTCTGGCATCGGCGGTGGTGGCCTGCTGGTGCACTACCGCGCGAGTGACCGCGCCATCGATGCCTTTGATGGCCGCGAGTGGGCCCCGGCGGGTGCGCGGCCCGACATGTTTCTGCAGCCCGACGGCCAGCCGATGGCGTTCGAGATCGCGCAGGCCAGCGGGCTGTCGATCGGAACACCGAGTCTGGTGGCCATGCTGGCGATGGTGCACGAGCAGCATGGCCGGCTGCGGTGGGCGCGGCTGATGCAGCCGGCGATACGTCTGGCGGAGGACGGTTTCGTGATCGGCCCGCGGCTGGCGCGCAGCCTGCAGACCTGGCGCGCTGCAATCGCCGCCGACCCGCAGGCGCGACCGATCTATCTGGATGCCGAAGGCCAGCCCTGGCCCGTGGGCCATCGCCTGCGCAATCCCGAGTACGCGCGAAGCCTGCGCACCATTGCAGCCGAGGGGCCGCGCGCGCTCACGCAGGGGCGCATCGCCGATGAAATCATCGCCGCCGCGCAGCGCGAACCCCGCGCCGGCACGCTGAGCCTGGACGATCTGGCCGCCTTCGCGCCGCGTCGGTTGGAACCGCTGTGCGCGCCCTTCCGCACGTATCGCGTCTGCACCACGCCTTCGCCGAGTTCCGCCAACGCCATGCTGTCGATCCTCGGCCTGTACGAGCGCGCGCGCCCCTCGCCCGACGGCGCCGGCAACATCGACGACTGGGCCGCCTACCTGTGGGCGAGTCGCTTGTCGTATGTCGACCGCGATCACTACATGGCCGACGACCGCTTCGTCGAAGCACCGACGGCGGCCCTTATCGCACCTGACTATCTCGACGCACGCGCAGCGCTGATCGACCTCTCCGGCAGCCGCGCCTCGATTGCGGTCGGCACGCCGGCTGGCGAAGCTCTGCGCCAGCGCTGGGGCAGCCACGCTATGCAGGAGAACGGCACCACCCACCTGTCGATCGTCGACGTCGAAGGCAATGCGGTGGCGCTGACTGCCACCGTCGAATCCGAGTACGGCGCGCAGCGTATGGCCGGCGGCTTCTGGCTCAACAACCAGCTCACCGACTTTTCGTTCGAGCCGGTGATCGACGGCAAGCCGGTCGCCAACGCGGTCGCACCGCGCAAGGCACCGCGCTCATCGATGTCGCCCTCGATCATCACCGACACCGACGGCAAGCTCGTACTGGTCACCGGCTCGATGGGCGGCAGCACCATCATCGCGTCGGTCGCGCGCAGCATCATCGGCGTACTGGACTGGAAGCTGAGCCCGCAGCACGCCGTCGACACCCCTGCGCTGTTCGCGCGTACGCCGCAGATCGAGGTGGAACGCGGACGCATGCCGGCGGCGATCGCTTCCCCTACGCGCCTACACTCCACGAGACAGTGACGCAGCACGTTATCTCTCATTCTAGGGCGGCTTTGTTCGGAGACTCCCATGCCAAAGCCGTTGCGGGTTCGCCCGCCAGAAACATCTTCCGCCG
>NZ_JBILJQ010000083.1:0-21273 GCF_044377145.1 Aquimonas sp. | reverse complement strand
CGTCGGTGAAGCAGGCGATGTGCTGGATGCCCTCGCCCTTGTACTGGTCGAGGTACTCGTTGATCTGGCTCTTCGGGTCGGAGGATTCGTTCAGCGGGATACGCACGATGCCGTCCGGCGCGGTCATCGCTTTCGAAACCAGGCCGGTCTTGGCGCCCTTGATGTCGAAGTAGCGAATCTCGCGGAAATTGAACAGGCGCTCGTAGTAGTTCGACCACTTCTCCATGTTGCCGAAGTAGAGATTGTGTGTCAGGTGGTCGATGAAGGTCAGCCCGAAGCCGCGCGGGTTCTGCTCGGCGCCGTCGATGGCGACAAAATCCTGCGCGTACACGTCCACGCCCGAGGGGACCAGATACAGCATGCAGTCGCCAATGCCCTTGACCACAGGCACGTCGATCACGCCGCTGTCCGCCTTGTGCGCGATCCGCTCGCCACCGTTGTCGAGCACGCTCTGCTCGACGTTCTCCAAGGCCTGAGTGAAGCGGATCGCGAAGCCGCAGGCGCAGGGGCCGTGCTGGGCAGCGAAGTCCGCGGCGAAGCTGTCGGGCTCGTCGTTGATCAGAAAGTTGACCCCACCCTGCCGATAGACCGTAATCGCGCGGTTGCGGTGGCGTGCGACCGCGGCGAAACCCATCTGGCGGAACAGGCCGTGGAGGTCCACGGTGCCAGCGGGGGCGGCGAACTCGACAAATTCGAAACCATTGATCCCCATCGGGTTTTCAAAGGTCGTGACCTGCATGCCAAGGTTGGGCTGGGCGTTCATGGCGACTCCGGATGTAGACGCTGAAGAGGGGCGCGGGCTGGCTGCCGCTGGTGTCGTGCTTTATAGTTTCAGATGAAACCATTTGCAAGGTGCATTGCGGAATGAGCGCTGATCCAACTGCCACCACGTCTGCGGCGCCGGATGCCGCCCTGCAGCTCGATGCCTTCCTGCCCTATCGGCTCTCGGTGCTGTCGAACCGGATCAGCCAGGCGATCGCGCGGATCTACGCCGAGCGTTTCGATCTGTCGATCACCGAATGGCGGCTGATGGCGGTGCTCGGGCGCTATCCAGGCCTGACCGCGGGTGAGCTGGTAGAGCGCACCGCCATGGACAAGGTCGCGGTCAGCCGTGCGGTGGCAGGGCTGCTGGCCTCAGGCCGGGTCGACCGCGGCAGTGACGAACGCGATCGCCGCCGCGTGCCGCTGCAGCTCAGCGCCGCCGGCCATCAGGTGTACGCGCAGGTGGCACCGCTGGCGCTGGAGTACGAGCGCAGTCTGCTGGTGGGGCTGGATGCCGACGAGTTGCGGCAGCTGGATAGTCTGGTTGCCCGGCTCACTGAGGCCAGCGCGCAGGCTGAGCACCGCCTGCGCGCCGCGGCTGAAGGCTTCGCGGCAGACTGATCACACCGGCCAAGAGCGGAACCGGGGGCGCTGCGCAACAGGCCGTCATCGCCATGATCCGGCGTGGCTCAGCCGCGCTCGCGGAATACAGCCAGACCGCGCAACAGGTTCAGCGCCTCGTTCACCGCGTAGTCGTCCAGTGCAGCACCGTCCGTCGCCGCTTCGGATTCCGGCACCTCGGCCTGCAGATGCCCCGGCAGATCCGCCTCACGCAGGGTCGGCGGGACAAAGCCCTCACGCAGCTTGAGCTCGGCGTTCTCGGGAATGTCGATGTCCGGCACGATACCCGTGGCCTGGATCGAGGTGCCGTTCGGGGTGTAATAGCGCGCCGTGGTCAGCTTGATCGAGTCACCGTTGTCGAGCGGAAGCAGGGTCTGCACCGAACCCTTGCCGAAGCTGGTGCTGCCCATGATCAGCGCGCGCCGGTGGTCGCGCAGCGCGCCGGCCACCACTTCGGCCGCACTGGCGCTGCCGCTGTCGATCAGCAGCACGATGGGTGCGCCGTTGAGCAGATCACCGCGCTTGGCGCTGTACTCAGCGCGCGCATGCGGCAGCCGGCCGCGGGTGCTGACAATCACGCCGCGATCAAGGAACAGATCGGCCACTTCGATGCTGGCATTCAGCAAGCCGCCCGGATTGCGGCGCAGGTCGAGCACCAGGCCCTTCAGCGCGCCACCGTTGGCGGTGACCAGAGCGTCGAGTTTGCGCTGCACTTCCGCAGCGGTGTCCGACTGGAAGGCCGCGATGCGCACATAGCCATAGTCGCGGCCCAGCGCCTCGCTGCGCGCGCTGGCAACGCGGATGATCTCGCGGGTCAGGCTGAGCTTCAGCGGTGCCGACTCGCCATCACGGACGATGGTCAACTGGATCGACGTGCCCGGTGTGCCACGCATGGCTTCTATTGCCGCATCGACGCTGTCGACGGTGACCGCCTGGCCGTCGAACTCGGTGATGATGTCGCCGGGCAGAATGCCGGCCCGCGCCGCCGGGGTGTCGTCCATCGGCGCGATCACCATCAGACTGCGATCGGGCCGCTGCAGAATCTCAAGGCCGAGCCCACCGTAGGCACCCGTCGCCGTCTCATTCATCGACTGGGTCGCTTCAGCACCGAGATACGCACTGTGCGGATCGAGGTCGGTCAACAGACCGCGGATCGCTGCCGACATCAGCTGGGAGTCGTCGACGCTGTCGACGTAGGCCTGCTGCACGGCGCGGAACACCGATACGAACCGGCGTACTTCGTCCAGGCTGACTCGCTCAGCAGTACGCGCTGCGGGCTCGACCTCAGGGGCCGGCTCGCCCGCCGGTTCGAACTCCGGTTCTACGGGCTGCTCAGCGGGCGGATCAATCGGCACTTCGATCGGCTCGACCTGCGCAGTGGATACGCTGGAGAAGATCACGCTCGAAGCCAGTGCGAGTTGCAGCCATGCGGACATTTTCATGCGCGCAAGTATAGGGCCGTGCGTCGCGCGGGTCGCGTCAGCGCTGGCTTTGATCAACCGTTCACAGCGAATTGGACTGACCCGCCTCAGCGCTGGATCCACACCCGCGGATCCAGCGACTGCCGCTTGCGGCGAAGTTCGAAGTACAGCGCAGGCCTGCCCTGCCCGCCCGAGCTGCCGGCCTGGGCGATGGCTTCACCGGCGTCGACCCAGTCGCCGACATCGCGCAGCAGGCCGTCGTTGTGGGCATAGAGGCTGAGGTAGTCGTCGCCGTGGTCGATGATCAACAGCAGGCCGTAGCCGTTCATCCAGTCAGCAAAAGCGACCCGGCCATGCGCCACCGCGGTGACTTTGGCGCCGGCGCTGGCCTCCATCAGCCAGCCTTCGCTGCGGCGGCCGTCCGGCAGGGTGCCGGCGTAGCCGGTGCTGATCTTGCCGGGCAGCGGCGGCGGCAGGCGCCCGCGCTGTTCGGCGAACGGACGCGCGCCGTCGAGCTGGTCAGGAATGTCGGCGAAGATGTCGCGCAGCGATTCCAGCAGCTCCAACAGGCCACGTTCGGCACGCCGCAGTTCGGCGAGCTTCTGCGCCTGCGCCTGTTCCTGGCCGCCCAAGGCCAACAGCAGGGCGGCGCGGTCGGCACGCTGTGATTCAAGACCCGCCAACGCCTCCTGCTCGCGCGCCATCGCGGCGTCGAGTTCGCTCCGCTGCAGAGCGACGCGTTCGGTCACCCTTGCCAGTTCGGCCAGTTCTTCCAGCAGGTCACGAATCCGCCGCACCTGCCCGCGCTGCACGTAGCGGTGGTAGGCCAGCGCGCGGCTGGCCGCGCTCAGTCGATCCTGCGACAGCAGCAGGCGCAGCGGCGCCTGGCCGCCCTGCACGTAGGCGGCACGCACCAGGGCCGCCAGCGCCTCGCGTTGACGCTGCAGACCGCCGGCGACCTCGGCGCGCTCGGCCTCCAGCGCATCGAAGCGCTGTTGCTGGGCCTGCACATCGGCCTCGACCGATTTCAGCGCCGCGAGGCGAGCGGCGATCGCCTCGTCCACCTCGCGCACTTGGGCGGTCGCGGTATCGCGCTCGGCTGCCAAGGAACGCTGCACGCGGGCGATCTCGCGGATCTCGGCACGGACGCTCTCAAGCCGCGTCTCCGCCGCACGCTCGGCCTCGGCATCCTGCGCCGCCAGGGGGTTCGCGCCGCCAACCAGCGCCAGCAGGGTGAAGACCAGCGCCAGCGCCCGCCGCTGGATCACGCGAACTCGACCAGCGAAACCCCGGTCATTTCCACCGGCTTGGGCAGGCCGAGCAGGGCCAGCAGGGTCGGCGCGACATCGCGCAAGCTGCCGCCAGCGCGCAGCGTCGCCGGGCGGCCGAGGTACACGAGGGGTACTGGGCCGGTGGTGTGGGCGGTGTAGGGCTCGCCGGTGCTGGCATCACGCATCAGCTCCAGATTGCCGTGGTCGGCGGTCAGGATCATCTCGCCGCCGACCTCGTCCAAGGCTGCCGTGATCGCGCCGATCGCGGTGTCGACCGCTTCCACCGCGGCGATCGCGGCGCTCAGGATGCCGGTGTGGCCGACCATGTCCGGGTTGGCGATGTTGCAGATGATCACGTCGTGGCGCCGGGCGCGGATGTCCTCCACCAGCGCGGCGGTCAGCTCGGGGCAGCTCATCTCGGGCTTCAGGTCATAGGTGGCGACCTTGGGCGAGGGAATCAGCACTCGCGATTCGCCCGCCGCCTGCGCCTCGACACCGCCGCTGAAGAAGAAGGTGACGTGGGCGTACTTTTCGGTTTCGGCGATACGCAGCTGACTGAGGCCGTGCGCGGCCAGCACCTGTGGCAGGGTGTTGTGCAGGGTCTCGGACGGAAACGCCGCCGGTGCCGGCAGTTTGGCGTCGTACTCGCTCAGGCAGAGAAAGCGCGCCAGCTGCGGGCGCCGGGCGACGAAGCCGCTGAAGTCCGGCTGCACGAAGGCGGCGGTCAGCTCGCGCGCGCGATCGGCGCGGAAGTTCATGAACACCACCGCATCGCCATCGGCCATCGTCGCGGCACCAGCGAGCACAGTCGGCAGCACGAACTCATCGTTCTCGCCGCGCGCATAGGCGGCCTCAAGCGCCGCCACCCCGGTGTCAGCGCGGTGCTCGGCGCGCGCCTCGACAATCGCGGTGTAGGCACGTTCAACCCGGTCCCAACGCTGATCGCGATCCATTGCGTAATAGCGGCCGCTGACGGTAGCCACGCGATAGCCGAGCTCCGAGCAGCGCGCCTCGAGTTTTTCCAGGCTGGGTCGGGCCGAGCGCGGTGGCGTGTCGCGGCCGTCCAGAAAGGCATGCACCGCCAGCCGCGCCACGCCCTGGCGCTGCGCCAGATCGAGGAAGGCGTGGATGTGGTCCTCATGGCTGTGCACACCGCCCGGCGAGAGCAGACCAAACACATGCAGGGTGCCGCCACTGGCCTTGACTGCAGCGCAGGCGCCGGTCAGGCCCGGATTGTCGAAGAACTCGCCGGTTTCGATCGCGTGATCGACCCGGGTCAGGTCCTGGTAGACGATGCGGCCGGCGCCGAGATTCATGTGGCCGACTTCCGAATTGCCCATCTGCCCATCCGGCAGGCCGACGTGGCGACCCGAGGTGTGGATCAGCGTATGCGGGCAGCGCTGCAACAGATGACGCCAGTGCGGCGCCTGCGCTTGGGCGATGGCGTTGTCCTGGGTTTCCTCGCGATGGCCCCAGCCATCCAGGATCAGCAGCAGCACGGGCTTGGGTCGGGACACGGGGCAGCTCCGGGGCAGCAAGGCGGGCCAGCATTCTAGCGAACCGCACATTTATTCCCCGACCTCTAAACCCTGTGCGCGGATTCGGCATCAGAGGTTCTGCAGCACGGATGCCGCGCGCCACGCGCAGCCCTCACCCACTGGAGACCCCCATGCGCAAGACCCTTTTCTTCGTCGCCGTCCTGATTGCCTTCGGTGGCACCGCCCAGGCCGAAACTCTGACCGATATCGACAAGGTCAATGGTTCGATCCGCACCGACGACGATGGCCGCTACGGCAGCCTGGAAACCGTCAACGGCAGCATCGTGCTCGCGAACGGCGCGAGTGCGCAGACGGCAGAGACCGTGAATGGCAGCATCACCCTGCGCGAGCGCGCCAGCGTCGACAGCATCGAGGCCGTCAACGGCAGCTTGAGCATCGGCGAAGCCGCTCAGATCGGCAGCGCAGAAACCGTCAACGGTGCCGTCCGCTTCTACCGCGGCTCGGTCTCGCGCGGCAATGTGGAAACCGTCAACGGCGAGATCCGGCTTGATGCAGCGGAAGTCGGTGGCGAAATCAACACGGTCAACGGCGATATCCAGATTCTGGATGGCAGCCGCGTCGCCGGCGGTATCAAGGTCGAGAAGCCCAACAGCGGCTGGTTCAACTGGGGCACCCAGCGGGTGCCGAAGGTGGTGATCGGCGCCAACTCGGAAGTGGTCGGCCCGCTGGTGTTCGAGCGTGAAGTGGAACTGCTCGTGCACGACAGCGCGCGGATCGGCCGGGTCGACGGCGCCGAGGCCAAGCGCTTCAGCGGTGATCAGCCGTAACAGCCGGGATTCGGGATTCGGAAAGCGGGATGGGTGGCGGATGAGGTGTATCCGTCATCTCTCTGCAGCCCAATTCTCAACCGCCTTCGAAATCGCCAGGGCCGGTGACTGCACGCCGGCCCTGGCGTTTGCATGCAGAAGACGTCGCGCTACTTCAGCGCGCGCTCGAACAGCTTGAAGATGCGCCGGTACTGGTCGAACCAGGCTTCCGGATGCACATAGCCGTGGCGTTCCAGCGGGTAGCTCGCAAGCTCCCAGTTGTCCTTGCGCAGCTCGATCAGGCGCTGCGCCAAACGTATCGAATCCTGATACAGCACGTTGTCGTCGATCATGCCGTGGCTGATCAGCAGATGGCCCTGCAGACCCTCGGCCAGCTCGATCGGTGAGGACTTGGCATAGGCCTCGGGGTCGATGTCCGGGGTGTTGAGGATGTTGGCCGTGTAGGGGTGGTTGTACTGGCTCCAATCGGTGACCGGGCGCAGCGCGGCGCCAGCGTGAAAGGCCTCGGGCGCGCGGAACATCGCCATGAAGGCCATGAAGCCGCCGTAGCTGCCGCCATAGATGCCGACCTTGCCGCGATCGCCCTGCTGGTGCTCGACCAGCCAGTCGATACCGTCGAGATAGTCCTCCAGCTCCGGATGCCCCATCTGCCGGTAGATCGCTGTGCGCCAGTCGCGGCCGTAACCGGCCGAGGCGCGGAAATCCAGATCGAGCACGATGTAGCCGTTCTCCACCAGCAGCTGGTGGAACATCTGCTCGCGGAAGTAGTTCGGCCAGCGCTGATGCACGTTCTGCAGATAGCCGGCGCCGTGCACGAACAGCGCGATCGGATAGCGCTTGCCGGGCTCAAGCGTGGTCGGCCGGTAGAGCTTTCCCCACACCGTGCCGGCGCCGTGTTTGGACGGGACCTGCACGAACTCGGGCTGCAGCCAGGCCTGCGCGCGGAAGTCTGCGCTACGGGTGTCGGTGAGGCTGCGGAACGCGCCACCTTCAGCAGAAATCAGACCGAGCTGCTGCGGCAGGTGCGGCTGCGAATAGTGCACCAGCAGCTGCTTCTCATCCGGCGACAGCACGAAGCCTTCGACGCCGCCAAGATCGGTCAAGGTGCTCAGCCGATTGCTGCGCAGGTCGAGCTTGACCACTTCGTACTTGCCCGGCCAAGCCTGATTGGCCAGACCGTACACATGGCGGCCATCGCGGCTGATCACGGGCTCGCTGAACTCGAAGCGTCCTTCGGTGTGCTGGCGTGCGCGCGCATCGCCGCGCCGCGTGTACAGATGGCTGTAGCCGTCTTCTTCGGACAAGTACCAGAGGGTCTGGCCATCCGGCAGCCAGCCGAATTCGTTGAAGCTCCAGTTGATCCAGGCCGGATCGGTCAGCCGATGGCGGCTGTCGAGGCGGCGCCCACTGCGCTCGACCACCGCGATCCAGCGGTCCTTGTTGTCGACCGAACGCAGCATCACCGCTGCCTGCGCACCGTCGGCGCTGAACTCGATCGCGTTGACCCGAACATCGCGCGGGCCTTTCAGCGGGTCCTTGCCGGCGGCAGCGCGCAGCTCGGCCAGCGGATCGATCTCGATGCCCGGCAGCGCTTTCAGGTCCAGCGGATGCTGGCTGCCGTCGGTGAGATCGACCAGCACCAGCGCCTGTCCAGCCGGCAGATTGCGGCCGACGCGTGGGCGCACGTCCTCGCTTTCTTCATAGCCACTCTCGGTGACGTATTTCGGCATTTTGCCGGCCCGCCCGGGCTCGGCCGATTTCGGCTGGGTGACCACCAGCATCCAGCGCCCGTCGGGCGACAGCGCGCTGTCGCTGATGGCGATGCTGTCGCCCAGGAACACCGGCGGCAGCTGTCGGCCGGACACGCCGCGACGCAACTCGGCATCTCGCTCGCGCTGGCCGTCGCGCCAGGCTTTCTCGCGTGCCAGGGTCGCAATCAGGCGCAGCTGCATGTCGCGCAGATCATCGGCCTTCGGCGCCTCGGCCGGGTCCTTCTCGACCTTCAGCAGCACCAGCGGCCCGGCCAGGCCGGCATTCAAGTCGTGCACGATCCAGTCAGCACCGGCGCGGTACATCACCCGGCCATCGGCCATGAAATCCGGCTGCGATTCGATGATTTCGCTGCGGGTCAGCTGACGCAGGGTGCCGCTGGCGAGGTCGCGCACAAACACGTCGCCGTCGCGGATCAGCAGGGCCTGTCGGCCGCTGGCATCGAATACCGGGTTGGGCGCATCGACCGTCGCCAGCGCGGCGTCATCGAGCTTGACCATCGCCGTACCGTCGAATCCGACCCGATGCAGATCGCGCAGCGGGCTGTCGGCGCGCTTCAACTGGAACAGCGCACTGCGACCGTCGAGTGACCAATGCGGGCTTTCGACCGGCGCGCCGATCCAGGCCGGGTCGGCCATGATCTGCTCAAGCTGCAGTGGCTTCGACTCGACATTTGTGGGCAGCGGAGACAGCGCATGCGCCGGGCCCGACAGCAGCAGGGCAGGCAGCAGACAGGCGGGCAGCAGCGCGCGCCAGACGATCAGACCCATGGTCGGACCTCGATTGAGCGAAAGGGGCGCCGAGGTTAGCGCCCGCCTGCGCATGCCGGCGACGGCCGTTCGGCATGGGCGCAGGCAATGCCTGTCCAATGCCAGACCACCCCGTACGCTGGCGGCGGGGTCGCCCGCTGCCGCTACAATCGCGGCGACTTTCATCGCCAAAGGATGTGCACGCGTGAGCCAGGAAATCGAGATCAAGGTGCCCGACATCGGCGGCCACAGCGACGTGCCGGTGATCGAACTGCTGGCCAAACCCGGCGACAGCATCGCCAAGGACCAGGGCCTGCTCACGCTTGAATCCGACAAGGCGACGATGGAGGTGCCGAGCTCGCATGCCGGCGTGCTGATCTCGCTGACGGTGAAGATCGGCGATGCCGTCAGCGAGGGCAGCGTGATCGCGAAGCTGCGCGTTGAAGAATCCGCTGCGGCCAAGTCGGCGCCCGCTTCTGCAGCTCCGGCGGCCGCACCCGCACCCGCCGCCGCCCCTGCACCGGTGGCGTCTACACCCGCAACGCCCGCACCAAAGGCGGGATCGTCCAGCGGCCGCGAAGCTGACTTCACCTGCCAGCTCGCCGTGCTCGGCTCCGGTCCCGGCGGGTACACCGCCGCCTTCCGCGGTGCTGACCTCGGCCTCGACGTGATCCTGATCGAGCGCTACGCCGAGATCGGCGGCGTCTGCTTGAACGTCGGCTGCATTCCGTCGAAGGCCCTGCTGCACGCCGCGCGGGTCATCGACGAAGCCGCCCACGGCGAGGATTTCGGCGTGTCTTTCGGTGCGCCCAAGATCGACCTCGACAAACTGCGCAACTACAAGTCGAAAGTGGTGAAGCAGCTGAACGGTGGCCTGGCCGGCATGGCCAAGCAGCGCAAGGTGCGCACCGTCACCGGCACCGGCCGCTTCATCAGCCCGCACGAGATCGAAGTGCAAACCGCCGATGGCGCCAAGGTCGTGCGCTTCGAGCACGCCGTCATCGCCGCCGGCTCGCAGCCGGTCAAGCTGCCCGGTATCCCTTGGGACGACGCGCGAGTGATGGACTCCACCGATGCGCTGGAGCTGCAGGAGATTCCGAAGTCCCTGCTGGTGATCGGCGGCGGCATCATCGGTCTTGAGATGGGCAGCGTGTATGCCGCGCTGGGCGCGGAAGTCACCGTGGTCGAACTGGCGGATCAACTGATGCCCGGGGCCGATCCTGACCTGGTGCGCCCGCTGCAGCAGCGCCTGGCCAAGCGCTTCAAGGGCATTCATCTGAAGACCAAGGTCAGCGGCGTGGTCGCCGAGAAGCAGGGCCTCAAGGTCAGCTTCGAAGGCGACAAAGCGCCCGAGGCGAGTCTGTTCGATCGCGTACTGGTCTCGGTCGGCCGCACGCCCAACGGCGGCAAGATCAACGCCGAAGCTGCCGGCGTGGCAGTGTCCGAGCGCGGCTTCATCGCCGTCGACCGGCAGATGCGCACCAATGTGCCGCACATCTTCGCGATCGGCGATCTGGTCGGCCAGCCGATGCTGGCGCACAAGGCCACGCATGAGGGCAAGGTCGCCGCCGAAGTCGCCGCCGGCCACAAATCCGAATTCGTCGCTCGCGTGATCCCCAGCGTGGCCTACACCGATCCGGAAATCGCCTGGGTCGGCGTAAGCGAAACCGAAGCCAAGCGCGACGGCATCAAAGTCGGCATCGGCAAATTCCCCTACGCCGCATCAGGCCGTGCCATCGGCCAGAGCCGCACGGAGGGCTTCACCAAGCTGCTGTTCGACGAGGCCACCCACAAGGTGATCGGCGCCGGCATCGTCGGCCCCAACGCCGGCGACCTGATCGCCGAAGTCGCCCTCGCGATCGAGATGGGCGCCGAAGCAGCCGACATCGCCCTGACCATCCACCCGCATCCCACACTTAGCGAATCGGTGGCGATGGCGGCGGAGGTGTATGAGGGGACGATTACGGATTTGTATCTGCCGAAGAAATAGCCCGGAGCGCCGTGAAATGCGCGCACAAAGCCACCTGCAGGTGGCTTTGTTGAGTTCGGGCGCAGGCTAGCAAATCTGTGCACTGGCATGCGTCCCCATGGCCGGCATGCCGTCGGCTGAAGCCAGCCTCTACTCGTACGGGTAAAAGGAGCCGGCGGGGGCGAACCCCGACTCGCGCTGCAGATCCAGCGCTGTTTCGTCTGAAGGCAGACGGAGAGTCAGCGACGTGGCAACCCCATCGACGACGCGGAAGCGGCCTTTGTATTCGCCTGCGGGACAACGCGAGTCTCCACCCTCGGGCAGCGAGAAGGAGACCTCTCCGCGCGTCACCCTCGCAGCCAAGACTTGAGGAAGCCCTGACAGGTCCCCTTTGCCACACCTCAGAATCACGTGTATGCCTCGGCCGCTGCTGGTAAGCACGAGTTGCACCCCCGGATCCCACATCGCGCCGGTGGACTGCTTCAGATACACACCTGTCAGCTCGGCCGGCGTTGGCGTTGTCGCGAGTGCCGGAGTGGAAAGGGAAAGCGTGATCAGCAAGGACCATCTCATTGCGTTGCTCCCGCGAGGCCAAGGGAAACACCGATTCAAGTCGCCAGAGCCATCCACGCGCATCTCGCTTGAGCTGTATCTGGTGCATCGAACTCGGCGCCTCAAGCATGACCTGATGCTTGGCGCGAAGCGAGCTCTGAGCGTCGTGCACCGCCGCGCCACAAGGCACGCCAAGGCTGGCCCATAGGGTGGGTCTTGACCCACCAGAGCTCGACGCTTGCCTCGGTTGCGATGTTGCGAACCTCGGTTGGCGGTCGCCAATCCACGAGGCGCACCGGGATTTTCCCTTGAATCGCTCAGGGCACCGCACCGGACGCGCTGTGACTGTTCGCCCCGCATCGGTGGGTCAAGACCCACCCTATGGGGCGTCGGACGCGCCCGGCAGGTGTTTCAACTGCCGCGCGATGTCTTCGCTCGTCGTCGCGGTGTAGTGCACCAGCCCTGCGAACTCGGTGTCGACCAGAATTCCCTCGCCGAGGCACTGCCAGTCATCGAAGCCCGGCAGGCACGTACCGGAGTCCATGCACGCGAGCACGCGCCCACGGTAGCGCCCGTCGATCAGCACATCGTCCCCCGGCTGGATGTCGGTTCCGTCTGCGTACTTCATTGGAGTTCTCATGCGTTCGTGTGCGTGTAGTAGCACGTAGGTTGGGCCAAGCGAAGCGCGGCCCAACGTCGTGAGGCCGGGATTCTCTCAGCGCCCTGCCGTGGCTGCGTATCGACGGTCACAGCCCTTCGATAGCCCGGCCCATCACGATGTTGGGATGCGCCTTCGGCTTATCCCAACCTACGTCGCATCGTTAGCTTCCTTACCGGAGACCGTGCACGCGGGCGCGATCCGTTGCACGCTGTCGCGAATCCCCTCAATGGCCGGTGCCCCATGACCCCACGCTCCGACGCCCCCCGCTACGCCGTGCTGATCGACGCCGATAACGCCCAGGCTTCACTCGTGGCCGGCATGCTGGCCGAGGTGGCCAAGTACGGCGTGGCCGGGATCAAGCGCGCCTACGGCGACTGGACCACGCCGAACCTCGGGCGCTGGAAGGAGACGCTGCTGGAGCATTCGATCCAGCCGATCCAGCAGTTCCGCTACACCAGCGGCAAGAACGCGACCGACAGCGCGATGATCATCGATGCGATGGACTTGCTGCACGGCCAGCAGCTGCAGGGCGCGGCGATTGTCAGCAGCGACAGCGATTTCACCCGCCTGGCCCAGCGCATGCGCGAGGCCGGGCTGTATGTGCTGGGGATCGGCGAGCGCAAGACGCCGCGGCCGTTTGTGTCGGCCTGCGATCGATTCATCTACACCGATCTGCTGAACCGGGAGGACGGCAGTACGCCGGCGCCGGTGGTGGCCGCGAGTGCCGCGCCGGATGCGAGCCTGATTGCACTGCTGGGTTCAGCGCTGGAGGCCGGTGCGGAGGACGACGGCTGGGCCAACCTGGGTGAGGTCGGCAACCAGATCAATCGCCTGCAGCCGGAGTTCGATCCGCGCAGCCATGGCCACCAGAAGCTCGGCCAGCTGTTCGACGCCTTGCCAGAATTCGAGGTTCGGCGCACGCCGTCGGGTCCTGCCGGCCATGTGCGGGTG
This sequence comes from Aquimonas sp., assembly GCF_044377145.1. NCBI lineage: Bacteria > Pseudomonadati > Pseudomonadota > Gammaproteobacteria > Lysobacterales > Lysobacteraceae > Aquimonas > Aquimonas sp. The sequence continues at coordinate 8,220 of NZ_JBILJQ010000083.1, read as the reverse complement.
GAGGTGCGGCGGGCGGAAGCGAAGAAGCCAGCGCGCGCGGGTGGGCGACGCAACCGCTGAGGCTGCGCCGATCGCTTTCACCGTCGCCATCGCGATCACTCGTGCCGGCTGAACCTCGTAGAACGCAGGCAAGGCGACGCGCGGAGAGTTGGATGCGCGAAGGCACGACACCTAGCGACGAAGGCAGCGCACCCGCTTCGACGCGATCAATCACACCGCACGACGTCCATTGCAGGGCTGCCGCGATCAGGCCATCGCCACTCAGCCCAACGCTGCTCCCGGGGCCACAACGCAAACGGCCACCGCTTTCGCGGTGGCCGTTTGCGTTTGCAGCTGCAGTCAGCGGATCAGCGGCGGCTCGTGCACCGAGCTTCGCTGAGCCGAACGCTGATCAAGAGTCGAAACCGCCCGAAAACAGCGGAGTCGAATCCCCCGCGGGCGCATCGGTGGCTTCGAACGAGATCGAGCTGATGCGGTCGGCGTCGTTGATGCTGCCGGCGACTGCGGCCTCGTCGATGTGCAGGGTGTCGACGCCGCCATGCAGACCGAAGGCGACCACCGCGGCCAGTGCAACCGATGCCGCCAGAGCCGACCAAGCCGGGCGACGGCTGTGCAGACGCGGGCGGCGCAGGCTGCGTACATCGGCGGCCAGGGTTTCGCTGTCCTGGCGCAGGGCCATTAGGGTGCGAAGGAGATCGGCTTGCACCGGGTTGGCAGCGGCGCGGCTGAAGATCTCATCGCGCTGCTCACGCTCGCCGCGGCCATCGAGGGCGGACAGCAAGGCCTCGGCATCGACGGCAGGCGCCTGCACATGGGCGGCGCGGTAGAGCTCGGCAAGTCGGCGGGGGGCGGTCATGTCAGTCATCGAAGTTGTCCATTCCAAGCACCCGCAGGCGCTGTTTGATCTCGTCCAGCCCGCGATACACCAGCTTGCGGGCTGAATCCAGAGTGAGATCGGTGAGGTCGGCCACTTCCTGCAGGGCATAGCCCTGAAGGTAGAGCTGCAGGGGCAGGCGCCGCCGTACCGGCAGGGCCTGCATGCAAACCCGCAGGTGCGCGATGTGTTGGGCATCGAGCGTGCTGCGGTCCGGCCCGTGGCCCAGCCCAGGCAGATCAACCAGACCCTCTTCCGTTTCCGGCAGGGCCTCGGTGGGTCGCACTTGCGCGCGTCGCACCGCGTCGATCAGGGCACTGGCCACCGTTCTCTGGATATAAGACGCAGGGAGTTCGGCATTCGGGTCACGCTCCAGCGTTTTCCACAGCCGGATGCGCACTTCCTGCTCGACGTCTTCGACATCAATTCCGTGCTGGCTCAAGCGGTTGGACTCGATCTGAGCGCGCATCCGCGCACCAAAACGCGCCAGCATCTGCTCCAGCCGGAGCTGGGTGGCGCGGTCCATGCCTAGCGCGCCGCCGGGCTTGGCACCGCCGCGACGGTACTCGGAATGCGGGCAGCAGGTTTCAGCGCGGTGTCGATCAGGTACAGCGGGCGCTGCTTGGCTTCCATGTACAGCCGGCCCAGGTACTCGCCGATCACGCCGAGCGCCATCAGCTGCAGACCGCCGAGGAACAGAATCACCGTCATCAGCGACGGATAGCCGGCGACTTCATCACCCCACAGCAGGGTCTTGCCGATGATGAACAGGCCGTAGGCAAAAGCCGCCAGCGCGGCCACGCCACCGGCATAGGTGGCTACTCGCAGCGGGAGGGTGCTGAACGAGGTGATTCCCTCGATCGCGAAGTTCCACAGTTTCCAGTAGTTGAATTTGCTGGTGCCGGCGTGGCGCGGGTCGCGGTGGTAGCCAATCGCGCTCTGTCGAAAGCCGACCCAGGCGAACAGGCCCTTCATGAAGCGATGGCGCTCGCGCACGCCATGCAGGGCGTCGAGCGCGCGCCGCGACAGCAGGCGGAAGTCACCGGTATCGCGCGGCACCGGCGTCGACGAGACCTGCTCCATCAGCCGATAGAAGCCGGCCGCGGTCAGGCGCTTCAGCCAGCTTTCGCCGTCGCGCTCCAGGCGGGTGCCGTAGACCACATCGAAGCCCTCGCGCCAGCGCGCGACGAACTCGGCGATCAGCTCGGGCGGGTCCTGCAGGTCGGCGTCGATCACCACCGCGGCATCGGCGTCGACGGCATCGAGGCCGGCGGTCAGCGCCAGCTCCTTGCCGAAATTGCGCGCCAGCTTCAGCGCGCCGACCTGCGGATCGGCCGCAACCAGACTCTGCATCACCGCCCAGGTGTCATCGCGGCTGCCGTCATCGACAAACAGGATGTCAGCCTCGATGCCCTCGATCGCATCGAGCGCAGCGCGCGTACGCAGATGAAATGCTCGCAGCCCTTCACCTTCGTTGTAGGCGGGCGCCACCACGGTCAGACGCGGGAACACGGCATGCTCGATTCCGGGCTGTTGGTAAGGTCGCGAATGCTAGCAGCCTGTCGCGCTTCGGATGGACCGGCCGCATCGACCTGGCCAGCGCGCGGCCGGGCGCGGTCCGCGACACCTGCGCTCAAGGCAGGCCACAGCAGTCGCCCAGGTAGGCCGGGCCGCCGAGCTGCTGAGCCTGCCGTTGCACCCAGGCCGCGCGCTGGCGCTGATAGCTGCCCGGCGCGGCCACGTCCATCCGCTTGGGCGATGGCAGCACAACAGCGAGCCGCGCGGCCTCGGCCGCACTGAGCTGACTGGCCGGCTTGCCGAAGAAGCGCTGCGCGGCGGCCTCGGCGCCGTACACGCCTGGCCCGAACTCGGCCAGATTCAGGTGCATTTCCAGAATGCGGCGCTTCGGCCACAGGGTCTCGATCAGCACCGTGAAGCCGGCCTCCAGCCCCTTGCGCGGCCAGCTGGAGGTCTCCCACAGAAACAGATTCTTGGCAACCTGCTGGCTGAGCGTGCTGGCGCCGCGGCTGCGGCCGCCCTCGCGCGATTCTTCCAGCGCATCGCGGATCGCGTCGACATCGAATCCGCGATGGGTCGGGAAGCGCTGGTCCTCGGCGGCGACAATCGCGATCGCCAGCGCCGGGGCGATGGCATCGAGATCGCGCCATCGATACTCGGCGGCCTGCCCGCTGTGCAGGCGCCAACCCAGCATGAAGGCCGAGCTTGGCGGGTCGACGAAGCGCAGCGCCAGCACCAGCAGCACCGGCACCAGCAGGGCCGCGCACAGCAGCCAAGCCAGCCGCCGCAGCCAGCGCCGACGTGGACGTGCTTGCGGGCGCTTTCGCGCATCCCCATAGTGGCGGGCTGTTCTGGACATGGCGGCATCCTAATGGCTTCCGATGAAACCTCCAGCGTGGCCGGTCTGCTGAGCCGCTTTCTGCTCGACCGCAGCGGCCTGCGTGGCGTGCATGTGCGCCTGGATGCCGCCTGGCGATCCATCCTCAGCCGCGGCGAGTATCCGATGGCGCTTGCCCAGTTGCTCGGCGAAACCGCCGCGGCGGCCGCCCTGTTCACCGGCCATGTGAAGGTGGAAGGTCGGCTGTCGATCCAGCTGCGCGGCAGTGGCGCATTGCGCACGGTGTTCGCCGAGTGCACCGCCGGCGGCACCCTGCGCGGGCTTGCGCGGCACGAGGGCGAGCTGCCGCCAAGCTTGGCGCCGCCCGATTTCGGCGCCGACGCGATGCTCGCAATCACCATCGAAAGCGCCCTGCGCGCCAATGCCGAACCGCAGCGCTATCAGGGCCTGGTAGCGCTGGATGCCGACAGCCTGGCGCAGGCCTTCGAGGGCTATTTCAGCCAGTCCGAACAGTTGCCCACGCGGATCCTGCTGGCCGCCGATGGCGAGCAGGCCTGCGGACTGATCCTGCAGCAGCTGCCCGGTGCCACCGATGAGCCGGACGCTTGGCCGCGCGCGCAGGCGCTGTTCGACACTCTGACCCGCGCCGAGCTGCTGCAGCTGCCGGCCGAAGACGTGCTGTACCGGCTGTTCCATGAGGAAGGCGTGCGCCTGCTGCAGCAGAGCCCGCTGCGTTTCGGCTGCCCCTGCTCACGCCCGCGGGTCGGCACCATGCTGCTGTCACTGGGCCGGCGCGAGGCCTTCGAGGCCCTGCAGGACGACGGCCGGGTCGAGGTGATCTGCGAATTCTGCGGCCAGCACTACCACTTCGACACGCTGGACCTGGAGCAGCTGTTCGCCGGCGGCGGCAGCGAGCCGGCACCGGGGACTTTGCAGTAGCGGTTGGGGAATCGGGATTCGGGTTCGGGGTTCGGGGTTCGGGGTTCGGGGTTCGGGGTTCGGGGTTCGGGGTTCGGGGTTCGGGGTTCGGGGTTCGGGGTTCGTCGAGCGTGGATCACGCAGCCGTTCGGTTCCGCCGTCTGCAGCCACCCCCGACCATCGGCCATTGCCGGGTCTGGTTTCACGCTCGACACTCGCGGCTCCAATCGCCGTGGGGGCTGAACGATGTCCGTATTCCTACCGCAGACGGGCGCCAGTCTGCTGCTCGCGCTTGCCGCATTGCCGGCCTTCGCCACCGAGGGCTGGTATCGCGATCCCGCCCTGCACGGCGATACCGTGGTGTTCACCGCGGAAGGTGATCTGTGGCGGGTGTCGGCAGCGGGCGGTCTCGCCCAGCGGCTGAGCACGCACCCGGCCGAGGAGTCACAGGCCGCGATCTCGCCCGACGGGCGAACCCTTGCCTTCGTCGCCAACTACGAGGGCACCCCCGAGGTCTACGCGATGCCGCTGGCCGGCGGCGAACCCAAGCGATTGAGCTTCGAGGGCGCACGCGTGTGGGTGCAGGGCTTCGCGCCCGATGGCCGCGTGGTCTACGCCGGTGAGGGTGAAGTCGGGCCGTCATCGCGACGGGTGCTGCGCCTGGTCGATATCGACAGCGGCCGCACTGAAACCCTGCCGCTCGCCGACGCGCGCGAGGCCGCTTTCGATGCCGAGCGCAAGCAGCTGTGGTTCACCCGCTTCGGCCTGCAGGTGACTGCCGACAATGCGCGCGACTACCGCGGCGGTGCGGCCGCCCAGCTGTGGCGCTGGTCGCTCGGTTCAAGTGCCGAGGCAGAACGATTCAACCCGGCGGGCTTAAGCAATCCGCAGCGGCCGCTGTTCCACGACGGGGGCCTGGTGCTGCTGGGTGAAAGCGCAGGTCGCTACAACCTCTGGCAGCTCGATGTCGAGGCCGGCGCACCGCGCCAGCTGACCCGGCACGCCGACTTCGATGTGCGTCGCCCCAGCCTGCACAACGGCCGCGTGGTCTATCAGCACGGCGCCGATCTGCGCCTGCTGGAACTCGCCAGCGGCAGCGACCGCGTGCTCGATATCCAGCTGGGCTCGGACCTCGCCCAGCGCCGCGAGCGACATGTCGCCGAACCGCTGAAGTTCCTGCAAAGCGCCCATCTCGGGCCGGACGGCGTACGCGTTGCGCTGGCGGCGCGCGGCCAGGTGCTGCTGGCCGGCACCGAGGCGCTGCGGCGAATCACCCTGGCCGCACCGGCCGGTGCGCGCCTGCGCGAAGCGGTAGTGTCAAAGGACGGCCGCGAGGTGTTCGCCATCACCGACCTCGATGGGCGCAGCGAGATCTGGCGCTACCCTGCCGACGGCAGCCCGGGTGGGCGAGCGCTCACCACCGATGGCGACACGCACCGCTTTCATCTGTATCCCTCACCCGACGGGCAGTTCCTCGCCCACGACGACAAGCAGGGCCGACTGCATCTGCTGGATCTGCGCAGCGGTGCCAGCCGCGAGATCGACCAAAGCGAGTTCGCTCGCGACGATGCCTTTGCACAGGTGGCCTGGTCCGCCGACAGCCGTCTGCTGGCCGTGCTGCGAGTCGACAGCGCGCGCCAGATCAATCAGCTGGTGCTGCTGGAGCCGGCCAGCGGACGCAAGCAGACCTTGACCAGCGACCGCTACGAAACCGTATCGGCGGCATTCTCCCGCGATGGTGCGTTTCTGTACTTTCTGGCGAACCGCAGCTTCCAGTCGTCGGTGCCCGGGCCCTGGGGCGATCGCAACACCGGTGCCTTCTTCGATCGGCGCACGCGCCTGTACGCGCTGGCGCTGGACGCTTCGGCGCGGTTTCCGTTCCAGCCGGCCAACGAGCTGGACCCGCCTGCGCCGCCCAAGGACGAGAAGGAAAAGAACAAGAGCGAACCGAGCTCCGCCCGCCTGGATTGGGACGGCATCGCCGAACGCCTGTTCGAGGCACCACTGGGCGCCGGCAACTACAGCCAGCTCGCCGCCGACGACAGCCGCCTGTACTACCTGGAACGCGACAGCGCGCCGAACAGCCAGCCCGCGCTGAAAAGCTTGAGCATCGGTAATGCGCCACCCAAGCCCGATACCTTCGCCGCCGGCATCGCGGGCTATGCGCTGTCTGCCGACGCCAAGAAGATCCTGCTGCTGAAGAACAAAGCCGACAACAGCGGCATCGGCGAGCTGCTGATCGTCGATGCCGGCGCCAAGGCGCCCGACGACCTCAGCCGCGCGACGCTGAAACTGTCCGACTGGAGATTGCCGATCGATCCGCCCGCCGAGTGGCAGCAGATGTTCGACGACGCTTGGCGCATGCATCGTCAATTCAGCTTCGACCCCGGCATGCGCGGCGTCGACTGGGTCGCGGTGCGCACGCAGTACAGCGCCCTGCTGCCGCGCGTGCAGGACCGGCTGGAGTTCGACGATCTGCTGGCGCAGATGGCGGCCGAAGTCGGTCTGCTGCATTCGCAGATCCGCGGCGGCGACATCCGCGTGGCGGCCGATGCACCAGTGCCGGCGGCACTGGGCGCGCGTTTTGCCGAAGACGACGCCGGCCTGCGCATCGAACGCATCTACCGCAGCGACCCCGAGCTGCCCAGCGAGCGCAGCCCGCTCGCCCAGCCGGGCGTCGATGCCCGCGAAGGCGACCGCCTGATCGCCGTCAACGGCCGGCCGGTGCAGCGGCTCGGCGAACTCGCGCAGGCGCTGAACAATCAGGCCGGTCAGCAGGTCCTGCTGAGCCTGCAGCGCGGCAGTGCCGCAGCGCATCGCAGCGTCGTGCTGCCGGTGAAGCTCGACCGCGAGGCCGCCCTGCGCTACAGCGACTGGGTCGAAGGCCTGCGTGCACGCGTCGACGGCGCCTCGCAGGGCCGCATCGGCTATCTGCATCTGCGCGCGATGGGTGCCGGCGACATGGCCGGCTTCGTGCGTGATTTCTACGCCCAGTTCGACCGCGAGGGCCTGATCATCGACGTACGCCGCAACCGCGGCGGCAACATCGACAGCTGGGTGATCGAGAAGCTGCTGCGCCGCGCCTGGGCGTTCTGGCAGCCGCCACGCGGCACGCCCTACGCCAACATGCAGCAGACCTTTCGCGGCCATCTGGTGGTGCTGGCCGATGCGCTGACGTATTCCGATGGCGAAACCTTCGCGGCCGGGGTCAAGTCGCTTCAGCTCGGGCCGGTGATCGGCACCCGCACCGCTGGCGCGGGCATCTGGCTGTCCGACCGCAACCGGCTCGCCGACGGCGGCGCCGCGCGTATTGCCGAGTTCGGCCAGTTCGAAGTGGGCAGCGGCCGCTGGCTGATTGAAGGCCAGGGCGTGGCGCCGGACATCGAGGTCGACAACCTGCCCTACGCGACCTATGCCGGTGGCGACGCACAGCTCGAAGCAGCGATCGCGAACCTGCAGCAGCGGCTGCAGCAGTCCCCCCTGCCCGCGCTGCGCGCTGCACCCATCCCGCCACGCGGCACGCCCGGCCACGACGGCAGCCGCTGAGCAAGGCTAACGTCGGCCACAAAAATGTCAGGCCGCGCAGGTGCACAAGCACCTGCGCGGCAGATAAGCGCCGGGATGAACTGACCGCCCGCCGGAAACGGCAACGGATAACGACTCCCCCCTTTGCCAGTGGCGCCACCCGAGGCTGGCCATCCTGGCCACCCCGCCAAATCCCACCGCCTACGCAACGTCAGCCCCGGGAAGACGCTGGCTGTATCGCGACCGCCGATGTGGGCCACCACTGTCCGCCCCTGAAGCAACGGAATCCGGGATGCTTTTTGCCCAGACCCCGGCTAGCGCGCACGCCGACGGCTGCTAAAGTCGCGCGCTCGGCCTCCGCATCGCGGATGCTTTGCATCCTTCAAAGCGCTGCCCCATGACCGTCGACTTCGACAGCGAGCGCCGCGCGCTAGGGAAGCTCTGAACAACGCGACCAACTGAGCCCTGGGCGGTCCCCAGCCGATTTTTTCGGACCTTCAGCCTGCTATCGCTCACCTATTTTGATTCTTCGACTCGCCCAAGGCTC